>JBBRWF010000139.1:0-9350 GCA_038249405.1 Anaerolineales bacterium | reverse complement strand
TACGTGGCAAGGTCTTGCCAAAAGGACTGGCGTATTTGTGGATATTCGGTTCCTTTGCTTATTTCATGGCACTTGCTGCATCTCTAATTCCAGACCTTTCTGTTTCAGGTGTTGGAATTATCATCTTAGCCATCGGCGCTATTTTAGGTCCTATCGGTTATGGCTGGATGGGAATACACTTGTGGCGCACGGGTTCAAAGTAACTGTGCACATGAATAGTTTGGTACGCCCTGGGCGGGTGGACGCTCCATGACGCTGGAGCAGGCAATCCAATTGTCGTTGAGTTAATTCACACGTTTCGAGACTTTAAAACGGAGAGTAACATGAAAAACAAGTTGTTGCAGGTTGGGGTGTTTCTACTCGTTATGGTACTCTTGTTTACTGGAAACGATACACATCTTGCTGGCTGTCTCCACCCACTGCGAGCCCTTCAAATAAACGAATTGCCCAAAGGGCATCTTATCGAACATCGTCCCCGCGCAGCACCCCCGTAGGGGGCCTAATAGGGATCGCCGTTTAGCAAAATAAAATCCGCCTTCACAGCGGATTCTTTGTGCCCCCAAGCGGACTCGAACCGCTGTTTGGGCCTTGAGAGGGCCCCGTCCTGGGCCACTAGACGATGGGGGCAAAGCGCAGCGTATTTTATCATCTGCCCGCCCCGGCGTCAACCAGAAAAACATACCCACCTTCCGCCGCCTCTTACCAATCCCCTCGGTCCCAATATCTTTGCCGCCTTATCGGGGTTGTATCCTCCGTTGCAAACATCATGCCAGCCAATTAGTTGATTTTTTGAAGTAATCCAGTAATCCATTCCACAAAAATGTTTTATAATCTTCGTGGTATGATTAATTTCGCTATTTTTGAAAGGAACCTGATGACAACTTTTAAATCAAAACTCCCGAACCACTTTGACCTGCCGCGCCGCATAAATAGGCTTAGCGAACTCTCTTACAATCTATGGTGGGTCTGGAATCCCATGGCCCAGCGCCTGTTCAACCGTATCGACAATAACCTCTGGGAGAGGGTCAACCACAACCCCATCCGCTGGCTCCGCGAAATCCCGCGCCCCGTGCTCAATGCCGCCGCCCAGGATACGCTCTACCTCGATCTCTACGATCGTGTCTTTGCCGATTTTGACAAATACCTCAGTCGCGAAGACACCTGGTACGCAAGCACACACCCCAGCCAACAGAAGCAAATCGCATACTTTTCAATGGAATTTGGCCTGCATGAAACCCTGCCCATTTATTCCGGCGGTCTGGGTGTCCTTTCCGGCGATCACCTCAAAGAAACATCCGATATCGGTCTGCCGCTCGTCGGCATTGGCTTGCTCTATACCGAAGGCTACTTTTCACAGCGCATTACCGAAGATGGCTGGCAAGAAGCCATCAACAACCCTCTTGATTTCGCCAACCTGCCCATTAACCTGGTCTACAACGCAGACGGCACCCCCCTCACCATTCAAGTCGATTTCCCCGAAGGCCCCGTTCAGGTGCGCATCTGGGAAGTCCGCATCGACCGCACACCACTCTACCTGATGGACACCAACATCGACGCCAACAACCCCATCGTGCGCCAGCTGACCACCCGCCTCTACTGGTCCGATATTAACCTGCGCATCATGCAGGAAGTCGTCCTGGGCGTTGGCGGCGTGCGCGCACTGCGGGCGCTCGGCTTCAACCCGGCCGTCTGGCACATGAACGAAGGCCATGCCGCCTTTATGACCCTCGAACGCGCCCGCGAACTGGTGGAAACCGGCATGTCCTTTGAAGATGCCATCGCCGAAACCAAAAAGAACAACGTCTTCACCACCCACACCCCCGTCCCCGCTGGCAATGACGAATTCCCGCTCTGGTTGGTCGATAAATACCTCGCCAGCCTGTGGCCCCGCCTTGGCCTCAGCCGTGATCAATTCGTCGATCTCGCCCGCCACCAACAATCCTGGGGCGAAACCTTCTCCATGCCCGTCCTGGCCCTCAGATCATCCAACGGCCGCAACGCCGTTTCCGAACTTCACGGCACCGTCAGCCGCGAAATGTGGAAAGACCTCTGGCCCGACCGTCCTGTCGATGATGTGCCCATCACCTATGTTACCAACGGCGTTCATTCTTCCACCTGGCTGGCCCGCCGCATGCGCGCCCTCTACGATAAACACTTCGGCGCAGACTGGCTCGAGCATCTCGATGACTTTGAGATGTGGGAAAAGATGGAAACTATACAGCCCGGCGAGCTTTGGGCTGTGCGCAACCACCTCAAGCGCAAACTCGCCTTCTACATTCAAGAACGCGCCCGCCAGCGCTGGATGAAGGGTGGCTTCCACCCCGTCCAGGTCATTGCCAGCGGCGTCATGCTCGACCCCTATGTCCTCACCATCGGTTTTGGGCGGCGCTTTGCCACCTACAAACGCGCCAACCTGCTCACCAGCGAGTTCGAGCGCCTGCTGCGCATCATCAACCAGCCCAACCGCCCGGTTCAGATCATCTTCTCTGGCAAGTCCCATCCTGCCGACGAACCCGGCAAAATGCTCATCCAGGATGTCTACCGCTCAGTCAAGAAAGCCGAAAACGGCGGTCGCATTGTCTTCCTCGAAGATTACGACATGAACCTGGCCCGCTACATGGTCCAGGGTGTCGACGTTTGGCTCAACACCCCGCGCCGCCCCAACGAAGCCAGCGGCACCTCCGGCATGAAAGCCGCCGTCAATGGCGTCCTCAACTTCTCCGTGCTGGATGGCTGGTGGCGCGAAGCCTTTAACGGCGATAACGGCTGGGCCATCGGGCCAGATTCCGACCTCAACGAACAGGTACAGGATACCGCCGACGCTGAGAGCATGTACGAAACCCTGGAAAAGGAAATCATCCCCCTTTACTATGGCGAACGAGATGCCAACGATGTGCCAGTCAAATGGGTTCAGCGCATGAAAGAATCCATGCGCACCATCACCCCCCAGTTTAGCACCCGCCGCATGTTAAAAGAATACGTCGACCGGCTCTATTTACCGGCCATGAAAAAATAAACACAGGTCAGAAGGCGATAACATTGAAAAAAGGTTGAAGGCCCAACCCGGCTCTTCAACCTTTTTCTTAAACCACCTGTGGTGTTTTTCACAAAACATCCCATCCCGTTTATCGCCCTCACCATGATCCACGTTAATAAGGAGCAACACAATGGAATTTCTACTCTCACCTGCTGCCTGGGTCGCCGCGCTGACCATCTTTGCCATGCGCGTCGGCGACATGAGCATGGACACCCTGCGCGTCCTGTTTGTCATGCGCGGGCGCAAAGGCATCGCCTGGGTGCTCGGCTTTTTCCAATCTGCCATTTATATCATGGCCATTACCACCGTCCTCAGCCAGCTCAACAACCCGCTTAACATCATCGGCTACGCCGCTGGCTTTGCCACCGGCAACGTCGTTGGCATGCTCATCGAAGAAAGACTGGCCGTCGGCCACATCCACCTGCGCATCATCAGCCCGCGCCTCGGAGTTTCCATGGCGCAGATCCTCAGAAATGCCGGCTACGGCGTCACAGAAATCGCCGCCCGCGGCAAAGACGGTATGGTCAGCGTTCTTTCGGTCAGCGTTCTAAGAAAAGACGTCCCGCATGTCGAAACCCTCGTCCACGAAAAAGACCCCGAAGCCTTTATGACCTCCGAAGATGTGCGCCCCGTGCGCCGCGGTTTCTGGCGCGCCTGATTCATACAACCGGAGCCCATCAATGACCACAGAATTTACCGAGATCACCTCCGCCCAGGTTGCCAACAAAATGCTGGCAGGCCAAAAATTCACCATCCTCGATGTTCGCGAACCCTGGGAACTCGACCTGGCGAAAATTACCGATGAGCGCGTTCTCAACCTGCCCATGAGCCTCATTGGCCGCACCTACAAAGAAGCTTTTCCTCCTGAACTGCGCGACCCCCAGACCGAAATAGTCGTCATGTGCCACCACGGAGTACGCTCGGCCAACGTCACCATGTGGATGCTGCAAAACGGCTGGCAAAATGTCACCAGCCTCCAGGGCGGCATCGATGCCTACGCAGATGAAATCGACCCAACCGTAGGCACGTACTAAATAGATAAAGATTCCAAAATCAAGAGGGTTGGAGCAGAAATATGCTCCAACCCTTATTTTTAGTTTTACTCCACAAACTTGCCATTGCGATAGATCACATCCCCGTCGACCGCAATTTCAGCACCTTCCCGCATATCGCAGATCATATCCCAGTGGATCATACTCTTGTTCTTCGAGCCAGTCTCCGGGTAGCCTGCTCCCAAAGCCATATGGAACGAACCGCCAATCTTCTCATCAAACAATATATTGCCCGTAAACTTATTAATCTCAAAGTTGGTGCCAATCGCAAACTCGCCCAAATAACGCGAGCCGCTGTCCGAAACCAGCATTTCAAGTAAATATTTTTCGTTCTTGGTCGCCTTGGCCTTTTCCACACGCCCATTGGAAAAAGTCAGCTCAATTCCCTCCACCGCCACATCGTTATAAATGGCCGGATAAGTATATTTAACCCAGCCGTTCACCGAATCTTCCACCGGCCCCGTGTAAATCTCGCCATCCGGCATATTATGCGTGCCGCACGAATTCATAAATTTACGCCCCTTGATCGACAGGCTCAAATCCACATTCGGCCCCTGCAAAGTCACCAGGTTGTGCCCCTGGATTCTCTCGATAATTAACGCCTGCTCTGCTTCCACCTTTTTCCAGTACGCCACCGGGTCCGGCTCGTTTGCATGGCACGCGCGGTACACAAAATCTTCATACGCCCGCAGGCTCATGCCCCCTTCCACTGCATAGCCTTCCGTCGGGTACAACGTTGTAACCCACTTAAACTCGCCCGTTGCGCCTCGCCGCATTTGTGCCTCCATTATGGAAGACATTGCCTGCTGCCGCAGCCCCATCCGACTCGGGTCTATCCCGCCCAACGCGCGCGGATTGCTCTGTGAATGCACCCGTATGCGCGACTCAAAATTATCGTAAGCCAGTTTCATAAAAGGCGGCGCAAATTCCAACTGCCTGTCATCCGCCTGGGTGTAAAAAATCTCCTGCTGGTCCGGGAACTCCAGCAAAACCTGTGGATGCCCTCCGGCCTCCAAAATATGAGTATACAGCGCGCGCACCAACGGTTCCGCAGCCGTGCTCGCCTCGATCAAAACCCGATCACCTGCCTTGATCCTGGTAGAGTAATCGACCAAAATTTTCGCAAACCGCTCAACACGTGCATCGCTCACAGCAAACTCCTTGGTAATTTTTGTAAATTATAACCACAACAACTCAATTGTGCGCAGTTTCGCTTTAAAGGTGAATGTCGCCTTTAACCACACAAAAAAGCCACCCGGAAGGTTATTCTCTCCCGGGTGCTTTTCTATTCATTTATTGGTTTCAAAACATCCCGTCGGGAAATCCCACCTGGTCTAAACCTACTTCAACCAGAAAGTAGTCACCAGGAATACCGCCATCGCATCGCGCGTTACACTGCTCACCGGGCAATAATTCTTTGGCGACACACTACAACCAGCCGTGATACCTTCCGCGCTCAACTGTTCAATGTAGCTTCCGGCCCAATAATTGGTGGATACATCCGCAAACACACCGCTCCCGGTCGGGGGCACATAACTAGAGCTGTACTTCGCCTTCAGCAGAAAGACCGCCATCTGATCACGAGTCACTGGCGAAGACGGGCAGTAATTCTTGGGGGTTGCGCTGCAGCCGCCGGTAATCCCATCCGCGGCCAGTTGTTCAATGTATTTTGCAGCCCAGTGGGTTGTAGGCACATCCGCAAAGACACCAGTCGCATTCGGGGGCACAAAGCTCGAGCCATGCTTGGCCTTCACCAGGAATACCGCCATCTGGTCGCGTGTCACAATCGCCGTCGGGCAGTAATTCATAGGCGGCGTACTGCAGCCCGCCGTGATCCCATTCTTGACCAGGATCTCGATATGCTGCCAGGCCCAAAACGCAACCGGTACATCTCCAAACGTGGCGGCTTTGACAGCCGTATAGTTTTGAGCAGTTTGATTGGCGCTTATGCCGGTATACGACCTGTTCGCGGGCGTGAATACCCAACCGGCCCTCGAAGGCGTTACGACCCCGGTAAAGGGATCCGTAACCGAGAGCGAATAGTTCCCGCTGCCGTCAGCATATGCGGTTTGTGCTGTGCCGCCGCTCGTATAATTCAGCGCCGCGCCCGCTCCCTCAACACCCAGGCTGCCAGCAATATTCAAACCTGCAAACTGGCTGAAATCCTTCCCGGTTTGGGCAGCGATCACATTGGTTAGCGTGATGGTGGTCGGGCTGAAAATAAAACCCGCCTTGCTGGGCGTCAAAATACCCGACCAGTTGTAAGGCACAGTCAGCTGATAAGCGCCACCGCCATCCGTTACCACGATCAAATAACTACCGTTTAGCATGTAACCCACGCCTGCGCCAACCCCGGCGTTACCGCTGATCGTCACATTTGCGGTGTAATTCTGACCGGCTTTACTCAGAGCAACCGCGGTGTACGTTTTGCTGGCAGGTGTAAAGCTGTACCCCGCCTTGCTTGGGGTCACTTTTCCAGTAAACGGGCAGGAAGCAGTCAGGCTGTAATCGCCCGACGAATTTGAATAAACGGTAAGCGCACCACCATCTATGTAATCCAGGCTCACCATGCCCGGGCCTGTGTTGCCAGTTATGGTCACAATGGCGGGTGCAGCCGTGTAGTTAAAGTTCGTCTGGTTCATTGTCAGGTTGGAGTAAGTTACACTGGCCGGTGTAAACGCCTTGCAGCTCTTGGATGGCGTCACCATACCAGACCAACCGTATGAAACATTGATGGTATACGCGCCCGTTCCATCGGCTGTAGCGGTCTTTGCCGTTCCATCCCAATAGCTAAAGACTGCGCCAGGTGTGCCCGCATTCCCCGAAATAGTAATGACTGTCTGCATGGCAGTATAGTTCTGGCCAGTCTGGTTTGTCTTAAGCATGCTGTAAGGCCGGCTCACCGGAGAAAAAGTATAGCCTGTCTTCGAAGGCACAACCGTGCCAGACCAGTTGTAAGAAGGACTGATCACATAGTTTCCACTGGCATCCGAGGTAACAGTCTTGGTGCCGCCATCCGAGTAAGTCAAGGTCACACCGGCCACGCCGGCGCTGCCAGAGATCGTATTCGAAGTCGTGGTAAAGTTCCACCAGGTTTCGTTGTTGGCGTACACCACGGTTTTCGGGGTACAGGTAATACAGGTAATCGCCTTCACCTGCCAGTAATACTTCACACCCGCAGCCAGGCTCATATTGACACTGGTGCTGGTAAAAGTGCCTGTCCATTCCGGGGCATTATCTAAACAGGGTTCATTCGCCTTAATACAGTAGCTGTATTTGTCTGGTGTCGGCGAGTAAGCACCCCATGCTAGCGTGACATTCGTAGGCGTAGTGACAGTCGCGCCGTCCACCGGGGCAGTTTTACTCCAGGTGCTGGCCAGCGGCTCAATCGAGGCTGCCGGAAGTTCCGGGCCTGCCACAACCTGCCCATTAGCGGCAGGTTCGCTCAGCCACACGCTCACGCAGGTCAAACCCGCATCATCCGCGCATTTAACGAAATCAACTGCCAGGTAAACACCGGCCTCATTGGTAAAGACCTGGTGTAACCCTTCAGCGGTCTCAAACGAATTATCAGAAATCCATCCAGCGCGATAAAGCTGCTCGTTTGAATAGAAACTCGAAATTTCCTGCGGCACTCCGCCGGTAAAGCGCTCCGCCGCCTGGAAAGTCTCGCCGCTCAGAGAAAGCGCATCGCCCTTGATATTCAAGGTAATACTGCGCGTGGTCTGGCCCAGGTTATCCCAGGTAAAACCAGGCGCCAGCGGAGCCTCAGGACTACCTTCAGCTTGTTTCGCAGCGTATGCAACCCCGCTGCCTTGCCCGGCAACTGCGCTAAAAATCACCAGCAGCAAAACCAGGGCCGAAAATAGTTTTTTAATTGTTTTATTCATAGTTCCTCCAAAAGAATGTGAACAAGGCTGGCAAAGTGCGCTCATCTGTGCGAACTTCACAGTAAAACACCCTGCCCTGTGGTCAAAAGGCTGTGATTGCGTGCAGAACCTGCTGCTAATGACACAAAATGTCATTAGTAGGCCGAGGGACGCTTTAACGTCCCGCTCGGTCTTGATGATGAAAAGTAAACCAACAGGCAATGACGGGTTGCCCACCAGTTCCCACTTGATAGACGCTCCAGGTTTTTTATTTGTTCCCACGGACTTCAAAAACGCGGAAAAACCTGGTTCAAGCTGCACTTTTTCATTTTACCACTCCCCACCGCAGCTTTTCCTTCGTAGAGCCCTCGTAGTGACCAATTTGTGAAAGTCATAACAAATACACCAAAAAACCTGCGCACCTCACCCCCTCAAACAACCGCCCTGCCAATTTCTGCGGTATACTGGCAAATTGACAATCATCCCCGCAAACCGAGTATTCAGATGAAACAAATCCTTCAAAATATGCGCGACGGCCTCACCACTGTTGTAGAAGTCCCCATCCCCACCCCGCACGCCGGGCAGGCCCTGGTGCAGGTCTCCGCTTCCCTCGTCTCAGCCGGAACCGAACGCATGCTCGTCGAGTTCGGCGAGAAATCTCTGGTCGGCAAAGCCCGCTCCCGCCCCGACCTGGTGCGCCAGGTGATCGACAAAATGCGCCGCGAAGGCCTGGTCTCCACCCTGCAAGCCACCTTCAACCGCCTCGATTCGCCCATGTCCCTCGGCTATTCCTCTGCAGGCACCATCATCGCCCTCGGAGCCAACATGCAGGGCTTCTCGGTCGGGCAGCGCGTAGCCTGCGCGGGCGGCGGCTACGCCGTCCATGCCGAATACAACCTCGTCCCGCGCAACCTGCTCACCCCCCTGCCCGATACCGTCGATTTCGAAAGCGCCGCCTTCACCACCCTTGGCGCCATTGCCCTGCACGGCTTTCGCCTGGCCGAAACCCAGGTCGGCGAACGCGTCGCCGTCATCGGCCTCGGACTTTTAGGCCTGCTCACCGTCCAGATCGCCGCCGCCGCAGGCTGCCGCGTCTTTGGCATCGACACCAATCCCCAGCGCGTCGAGCTCGCCCGCCAGTTCGGCATCCAATCCGCCGTCCGCGCCGAGGCGGTCGAAAACGCCCAGGCCTTCACCTCCAACCGTGGTTTCGACAGCGTCGTCATCTGCGCCGACACAACCTCCAATGACCCGGTCGAGCTCGCTGCCGTCATCGCCCGCGACCGCGCCCGGGTGGTCGCCACCGGCGCAGTCGGGCTGACCTTCCCTCGCAAAATTTACTTTGAAAAAGAACTCTCCTTTGTCAATTCGCGTTCCTACGGCCCCGGCCGC
>JBBRWF010000138.1:0-9399 GCA_038249405.1 Anaerolineales bacterium | reverse complement strand
TTCATCTCCACCATGATTTATAAGGCATAACCTCATGAAAGGGAGTGACAATCATCCAAAAAGATCACTTAAGTTAAGGACATTTGGCCGATCCAATGCTAACAACCTAAAAACAGATGTCTCGGGTTTGGAGTTTTCGGTCATCCGGATGAGATTTAGAGACGAAACTCAAGCTGGATTGGCGAGATCCCCGAGAGTTGTTATCTGCCTGAGCTTGTTCAGGTTTAATGATGTGAAATGGATCGATGATTTCGCCTTGATCATTGGTTATGGAGGTTCAAAATGCAAATTCCCTTAAACGCACAGGTTGAGTGTACGGATGGTATCTATGGCCGCTCAGAGTATGTGCTGATCGATCCGGTGATGGACCAGGTGACGAATTTGGTCGTCAAAGAGGATGCGTCTCCCAACACAGAATACATCGTCCCGGTTGATTTTGTAACCGAAACGATCGCCGCCACTATTCGCCTGCGCTGCAGCAAGGCGGAGTTGGAAAAGATGGAGCCGTTTATCAAAACGAAATTTATCCAGGAAACGGTGCCTGATAGATATCCCAGTTATGGTTATGGTGGCGTATATGGGGGAGGAACATTATTCTATATGCCCTATGCTATCCCGGATCGAACCGTATACCAAACCGAGGAAATTCAACAGATCCCGCCAGGGGAATTGACTGCACAGCGGGGCACCCGTGTAGAAGCGACGGATGGTTATGTGGGCAAAGTCGACGAATTCGTAGTCAACCCGGAGAATGGCCATATCTCCCATTTGGTGATGCGCGAAGGCCATCTGTGGGATAAGAAAGAGGTAATCATCCCACTTTCAGCGCTGGGTGATACTCGGGATGATACCGTGTTCTTGAAGCTCGATAAACAACAGGTCGAGGCTCTGCCGACCTTCCCCCTTCAGAGGCGCTGGGCCTGATCATTGGAGTCAGCTAAGCGACCGGCCAGGGAAGAATGAAAAAGTCAGAACTAGGCAGGATCAAAGATCTTGTGAGTTCGCCCTAAACTGTCCTATCGATAGATGAATGCCGCCCGGTATGATTAATAATAGAAGGAGCACCGCGATGGATGATCACCGACTCTGGGAGTTCACCTGAAAGACATTCGGCGGTCACAACCCAATCGGGGTAAGGGCATATTCCCCGTGGAATGTTCTGATTTCATTGTCGGAGAAATTTGGCCGGAACCCAGATATTTGGATGCCTGGCAGCAGAATGGCTGGCTCAGAAGGGAAGGTGGTCGGGAATAATCAAGTCTGAAAATAAAAATGTGGTCGAAAATGCATGGCTGTATCGAATTTGTGGAAATATTCAACACAATTGCCATGTACGCTCTGGACGGCAGGCTGTTGGATTGTGCCGTGACCAGCAGTCCTGACGGCTACTACTTGCCGAATAAGCGACAATCGCTGGTCGCTTGCAATACCCATTCAGCAGAGGGAATAGAGACTGCTTATCTAAGATGGCAGTCCAGAAATGACATAGAGATAGGCAAGGAACAAGATGACGATTGAGACGACGCCTAATCTCGGCGCACAGATGTTAGTCCGGATATGGGAAGAGTGATAGGAGAAACCAAAATGAAACGACCCACTCATTGGCTTACGATTGCAATAGGGCTATCGCTATTGTTTACCTTGATCAAACCAGCCCCTTTGGCAACCGCCCAGCAGGTGCTCAGCGGGAACAACAACCTGGGGCTTTTCAAATTGTTTACCCTGGCTGGTGGCGTAACAGTAGCCGGCGTAGGCCTGCGCGGGGTTGGCAGCGGAGCGATCAATTTGTCTGGTGTCCCCAGCGGGGCCAGCATTTACCGGGCCTATCTCTATTGGGCAACGCTGGGTTTTGCCAACACCTATACGCGGCCCACCCTGGACGGTCAGCCCACGCTAGGACAGTTAATCGGCACCACTGGTGATACTTGCTGGGGGGTTCAGAATAATTTCGTGTACCGCGCGGATGTAACCAGTCTAGTCAATGGTAACGCAAGCTATTCACTGGCCGGACTTCCGGGAAATCTGGCTGGCGGCAATGACTCACAGGGAGCGTCTCTGGTCGTGATCTACCGCCACAGCGCTTCCCCACTGACCACCATTGTGATCAATGATGGCGCTATCGCTCTCGATCTTACTCACACAAGCTATACCAACACCATCAGCGGGTTTACGCCCAGTTCCCCTGTAGGCAATGCACAGATCACCTATCTGATAGGCGATGGGCAGGCCGCGTGGGATTCCGGCGACATTAATTTCAACGGAACACTCCTGGCGAATGGGGCATTTTCAGGATCGGATGGGCCGTATTGGGATTCACGTCCATTCAACGTGACCAGCCTGATGAGTGGTAACAGCGCTACAACTACGATAAGCAACAACCACCCCCAACCAGACTGCCTGCTGTGGGCTGCCACCATTTTGTCGGTAGCAGCCGCCCCCCAAATGGGCAACCAAATGTCCGAATTTTTTCATCAAACACTATTCGGAGATGTTACTTCAGCCGGTGTGGGCCTGCGAGGTAAAGGACAGGGAACAATCAACCTGTCGGGTATTCCGGCTAACGGTCGGGTGCAGCGCGCTTACCTTTATTGGGCCACGTTGGGTAGCAGCTCGGACCAATTCACCAGTCCGCATTTGAATGGGAATACGGTGAGCGGGCAACGCATCGGAACCTCGGGAGATACATGCTGGGGGGTAGCAGCAAACTATGTTTACGGGGCCGTTGTGACCAGCCTGGTTGGTGGCAATGGAGATTACACAATCAGCGGGCTGCCGAGCAACTTGACCACTGGCAACGACTCGCAAGGTGCGTCATTGGTAGTGGTTTACAGCGCCCCGGGGCTGTTCCGCACAGTAATCATCCACGATGGGGCGGTAACCCTCGACTTGGTGACCAACGCATATACGGATACTTTTGGACCCTTTACAGCCAATCAACCAAATGCGCGGGTTCATATTACTTACATTGTTGGGGATGGGCAGCCGCAGTGGAACAACGGCAGTATTTCTTTTGAGGGTTCCACGCTCGCCAATGGTGTATTCAGTGGCGCAGACGGCGAATCTTGGGACACAGCGAGATTCAATGTGACCGGTTTAATTTCCGAACCTGACGCCACCACAACCATCAGCAATGATTTTCCCGGCAACCCTAACTCGCCGGACTGTCTGTTGTGGGCGGCCAGCATTCTGGCAATAGAAACCGAACCACCAGTGTTTGACCACTTCACCTTTTTACCTTTGCTTTCCCGATCAGCTAATGATTGAGATAGTGCCCAATGGACTATAAGGAATATTACGAAATATTAGGTGTGGCCCCAGATGCCGAAAAGAAGGTTGTCCAGCAGACCTTTCGTCAGTTGGCGCGTAAATATCATCCTGATCTAAACCCGGGCGCAGTTTCCGCCTGCGCGGTAAAGGCATGCCCCACCTGGGTGATCCTAAAACGTACGGCGATTTATTCGCCCTTGTCCGGCTGGTGTTGCCCGACCCGCTATCCAACGAGGAGGTCAGTAATATCCGCAAGTTGGCCACCTCCAGGTCAAATCGCGCTTAATGGCATTCCCAATGAGGTAATGACATGGTTCCCGAAAATTCATCCACAAAACGGTATTGGTACATTCCATATGAAGGCTATGAGTCGCGTTGCCAGCGTCGATTACGGGTCGATCTGGGGGTCGATGAAGCTGCCGCGGAGGTGATCCTGCACCTGCGCAGCCAGGTCATTGAATTACAGGCTCATATTCGCCAGTTGGAAGCTGAATTGTCTGACCAGAAAGCAGGTCAACAGGTGCGTCTGGCTCGTTACCGGGAAGTTTATTACGAAGCCATCTGGATAGAAAAGTAAAGGAGTAACAAATGGAAAGCTTAACTTTAGATCAACTCAAGGGACTGGCGCAACCAATCACAAGTCCAGGCATATCAATTTACCTGCCGACCCATCGCAGCGGTCAGGGTACTCAACAAGATCCCATACGCTTCAAAAATCTTCTTCGAAACGCGGAAAGGCAGTTGCTGAGCAATGGAATGGGGCCTCGTGAGGTGAGTGGGCTGCTTGAGCGCGCACAGGCATTAATAAATGACAGCTATTTCTGGGGTCATCAGTACGAGGGGTTGGCTGTATTTATTGCCTCGGGTGAATTCCATTCCTATCGCCTTCCATTCCCCGTCGAGGAACTGCTGATCATTGCACAGTCCTATTACCTCAAACCTGTTTTGCCGCTGTTCACGAATAATGGTCATTATTACATTCTGGCAATCAGCCAGAATGCAGTTCGACTTTTTGAGGGAACGCGTCAAAGCGTGGGTCAAATCGATCTGCCGGAAGGGACACCTGAAAGTCTGGAAGAAACGCTCAAGTTCGATGACCCACAAAAACAATTACAGTTTCACGCAGGAACGTCGCAAGGTGGAAACTGGGATGGAGTGTTTCATGGACAGGGTCCTGGCGAAGAGGAACAAAAGGTCTGGATCGAGCACTATCTCAATCTGTTGGATACCCAACTCAAAGAAATCTTTCGTGAGCAGCAAGCTCCCCTCATTCTGGCAGGTGTTGATTATTTGCTGCCAATTTATCGTGAGGTCAGCAAATATGCGCACATCGTGCAGGAAGGTATCCCAGGAAATCCTGAGCATTTGCGCCCTGAAGAACTACAAGAACTGGCCTGGCCGATTGTAGAAACCTATTTCCGTCAAGGGATGGAGAAGACGATAGAGCAATTCCAACAACTGACAGGCACAGACAAAGCGACGGATAACATCGAGGAGATTGTCGCTGCCGCGTTTTATGGACGGGTGGAAAAACTCCTCTTATCTGTCGATGCACAGGTGTGGGGTTCATTTAATCCGGAAACTGGAAAAGTTATTCGTGATTTGGAGGGGCAGAGCAAGCAAGATAAATTGGCACTTTTGGACTTCGCGGCCATGCAGACCCTTCAAAATAGCGGGCTTGTTTACGCGCTTTCCCAGGAGGAAATGCCATCGGGCTCACCTGTCGCGGCTGTTCTGCGCTATTAGATCGACCAATCCAGCTGAAATCGTATTGCTGTATGAATAAAATTGTTTCTCGAAGAACCAAAGGAGATGAAAAAAATGGACACGTCAAATTTTCCGATTGAATTTAATAATGAAATTGATGAAATAAAGAAAAGTGAGAACGAATTCTACACCCTGGCGGTTGATCGGCTGAGTAAATTGGCAGAAGGTCACAACGACATTTCCGGCGGGATGGTTAATTTCAAACAGCCCGCCCAAGGACACAACACACCGTATATATACGAAGTAACGATTATCGTCTATATGGGCTCAAATCATATCGCAGCGACCGAAAAAGGCTAGCATTTTCAAGCCACATTGGATGGCGCTTTAGATGCAGTAGAACGCCAAGTTCGCGAACGCCGCACACAAGAGCGCAATTATTAAACCATTCCGACGGCTTGCTTTGAAGTGATCAAAACCGCCGAAAAATGCAAAATGAAGAAAAGTGAAAATGAAATCATGAAAAAATGGATAGGGAAAACCACCATATTCCTTGCCTTTGCAACGGCATTATTCCTTTCAGGCTGCGCGTCTCCCTCCAAGCCAATGGAATTGAATGGAACAGCCTGGGGAAATGGAGACTTTCGCTCAAACGGTGAGCGCATCTATTTCACATCCACAAGCGAACGCGATACAGCCATCACCTATACAAGCGGGCCAACTTCGGGAAACTGGATGATGAGGGGAGGTCAGCTGGCATGTGTCTCCTGCCATGGGCCTAGCGGACAAGGCGGCAAGCATAACATGGGCATGATGCAGGTGATGGTTGCGAAGGATATTCGCTGGTCGGTTTTAGGAGGCGAATTCGATGCCGAAAAATTTCGTCTGGCGGTTGTGGAAGGTCAGGATCCCGATGGTACGCAGTTAAATTCAGATATGCCGCGCTGGAAGATGTCTGACGCCGATCTGGCTGACTTGATCGTTTTTCTAAAAACACTGCCTTAACATTTCGGACGAAGGCCGGCTGAAACACCACCAAAAGGAATAAGAACGATGCCTGATAACCAAAAGCCCCAAGGCACAGATGCCCACCCAACTGAAGAAGACCATCCATCGATGGATCACTATTCTATGGAGAAACCCACGCACACCAGCCCCGATTCTGTCCAGGATCACGCGGAACATGGCGCAATGCACCCTCCGGAAATCGAAAGCGCCCCTTCCATGAGTCACACTGGGCATGCCATGCCAATGGAACATGGCATGTCTGACGAGCATGCTGGGCACGGAACAGCCAAAATGGACCACAGCGGGCATGAGCAGATGTTTAAGCGCAGGTTCTGGATATCGCTCATTCTCTCTGTCCCGGTGGTTTTATACAGCATGGGGCTGCAAAAGATGTTGGGCATTTCACTGCCAGCTTTTCCGGGTTCCCAGTGGCTCGCGCCCATTTTTAGCATGATCGTTTTCTTTTATGGGGGTATGCCTTTCTTGAAGATGGCTGTGCCAGAGCTGAAAAACCGCCAGCCCGGGATGATGACATTGATCTCGCTGGCGATTTCTGTCTCCTTTCTTTACAGTCTGGCCTCCCTGTTCCTGCCCGGGCAGGCTGATTTCTTCTGGGAATTGGTTACCCTGATTGACATTATGCTGCTGGGCCATTGGATCGAGATGCGCAGCGTGCGCCAGGCATCCGGCGCGTTGAACGCCCTGGCAAAGCTGATGCCCGATACGGCTGAGCGCCTGCTCCCAGACGGCAGTTCTGAAACTGTGGATGCCAGTCAACTAAAAAACGGCGATCGCCTGCTGGTGCGCCCCGGGACAACCATTCCGGCGGATGGGGAAGTGGATGAAGGTGAGTCATCGGTTAATGAGGCCATGATTACCGGTGAGTCAAAACCAGCTGCCAAGGCCCCCGGCGCGCATGTCATTGGCGGGTCGATTAACGGGGATGGCAGCCTGCGCGTTCTGGTAACCGCCACCGGAGATCAGACCGCCCTGGCGGGTATCATGCGCCTGGTTGACCAGGCGCAGCAGTCGAAGAGCCGCACCCAGATCCTGGCTGACCGTGCCTCCGGTTGGCTGTTCTACGTCGCGTTGGGTGTGGCTGCGCTTACAGCTGTCGCCTGGATTGCCGCCACGGGCTTTAACGTAGGGGTCATCGAACGCGTGGCAACTGTCTTGGTAATTGCGTGCCCGCATGCCCTGGGGCTGGCTGTACCACTGGTAGTTGCCATCACCACCTCGATTGGTGCTTCGAACGGCATCCTGATCCGCGACCGGTTGGCGCTGGAAAAAATGCGTCAGGTGGATATGGTGCTCTTTGATAAAACCGGCACGCTAACCGAAGGCCGTTTTGGCGTGGCCGGCATGGCAGCCGTAGAGGGCCTGAGCGAAGACGAAGCCCTAGCGCTAGCGGCGGCAGTGGAAGGCGATTCGGAGCACACCATCGCCCGGGGTATTCGTGACAGTGCAGAAAAACGCGGAGTGCCTTTACCCGAAGTAAGCGATTTTGAAGCCATACAGGGCCGTGGGGCGAAAGCAATTAGCGCCGACCACGTCTTATATGTGGGTGGGCCGCGCCTGGTGGAGATGTTGAAGATTCGCTTGCCAGAACGCCTGGAAAAATTTGAACGCGAAGCCAGTGCAAAGGGCCAGAGCGTGGTGCATTTGGTCCGAGCCAACCTCGACGGCGGACAGCCAGAAGTTGTGGCATCCTTTGCCCTGGCAGATGTTATCCGACCCGAAAGCCGAGAGGCAATCGGCAAGCTGCATGAGATGGGTGTAAAGGTGGCCATGATTACTGGCGACTCCCAGGCAGTGGCCAAGGTGGTGGCCGCAGAACTGGGCATCGATACCTACTTTGCCGAAGTGCTGCCTGACCAAAAAGATGCAAAGGTAAGCGACCTGCAGCGCCAGGGGCGACATGTGGCGATGGTAGGCGATGGCGTCAACGATGCCCCTGCGCTGACCCGCGCGGACGTGGGGATTGCCATTGGCAGCGGTACCGATGTGGCAGTCGAGTCGGCGGGGATCATCCTGGTACGCAGCAACCCGCTGGATGTGGTGAAAATTATTACACTCAGCCGGGCCAGCTACCGCAAGATGATCCAGAACCTGGCCTGGGCGGCAGGCTATAACGTTGTGGCTTTACCTCTGGCAGCGGGCGTACTGGCTCCGATCGGTATCCTGCTTTCCCCTGCGGTTGGAGCGATCCTGATGGCGGTCAGCACGGTTGTCGTCGCCATGAACGCTCAGCTTTTGCGTAAAACGACTTTATAACCGTTCATCCATTCTGGGTGGATGATTCGGCAACGCTTGCTGTAACCTCTCAACTCATCAGGATCAGGAAAACAAAAGGTAGAAAATAATGGATATAAGTCCTCTCGCTGGTAAGCCAGCCACACCAGACATGCTGGTAAACGTTCCGGATCTTGTCACTGCGTATTATACAAACATACCCGATCCGAGCATACCAGAGCAGCGGGTTTCATTTGGAACATCGGGGCATCGTGGTTCCGCGTTCGACGTGACCTTCAACGAATGGCACGTCCTTGCGATTACTCAGGCCATTTGCCAATATCGCACACAGCAAGGCATCCATGGACCGCTGTTTCTGGGCTTCGACACGCACGCACTTTCCGCGCCAGCCAATGCCAGCGCGCTCGAAGTACTCGCAGCGAACGATGTGGAAGTCATGATTGCCCAGAACAATGAATACACTCCCACGCCTGCCATTTCTCTCGCGATTCTCACATACAACCGCGGACGCAAGACCGGTCTCGCTGATGGAATCGTGATCACGCCTTCCCACAATCCACCGCATGATGGTGGTTTCAAATACAACCCGCCAAACGGCGGCCCTGCAGAAGACATCATCACCGGCTGGATCGAAGCCAAAGCGAATGCATTTCTCGAAAGCGGCCTGAAGGGTGTGAAAAGAATTCAACTCGAACAGGCATTACGCGCCAACACGACTCATCGGTACGATTATCTCAATGCATACGTGAGCGACCTTAGTAGTGTGCTTGATATGCAGGCGATTCGCAGTGCGAACATTCGCATGGGTGTCGATCCACTCGGCGGCGCCGGCGTCCATTATTGGTCGCGGATTGCCGAGCACTACGACCTGAACCTCACGGTCATCAATCAGGCAGTCGATCCGACATTCCGTTTCATGACTGTCGATTGGGACGGCCAGATTCGCATGGACCCATCCTCACCTTACGCGATGGAGAGTTTAATAAAACTGAAAGATCGTTTCGATATCGCTTTCGCTTGTGATACCGATCATGACCGACACGGTATCGTCACCCGAAAATCTGGCCTACTACCACCCAATCATTATCTTTCGGCCGCTATATTCTACCTCTTCCAACACAGACCGAATTGGAGCAAGTTATCGGCAGTCGGTAAGACAGTAGT
>JBBRWF010000137.1:0-9463 GCA_038249405.1 Anaerolineales bacterium | reverse complement strand
AGGATGCGCCGCCGCCGGGTGGGTTCGGCATGTTTGGGAAGTTGCGCGGTCTGGATGATTTCAAACACCGGGTTTTTATGTGGTTCTGCCGTAATAAATTGTTCAAAGGAAAATAGGTCTTCCAGCATCTGGTAATATTTATCTTCGGCAAAGGCTGCCTTTAGCGCATCCAGCAAGTTGCTTTCGCTGACAGACATCTTCATGTGGGTCAGAACTTCCCGCAGAGCAGCCAGGGCAGCAGAGTCAACCTCATCTTTCCACTTTTTCGAAGTAAAAAAAGGGGACCCGTGTGTATTAAACTTTTGGGGGAATTTATTGATGAGAACCGAGCGATAATTACGTTTCTTCTTTGTGAGGATGAACTTGATCCAGTCAACGATCTTTAATAAGGTTTTCCCGGCGCCGTTTACCGCCAAAAACTCCCTGGTTTTCTGCGCCAGGCGCGCCAGCCTCTTCAGTTTGTGGTAAATATTTTTGAGGCCTTGTAATAAATAGCGCGCAAATCTCCCCTGGGGACTGCCAATCGGAAGCATGCGCTCGCGAATACCACGAAAAAACAAAACGATTTTCCATGCTTTGCTGTTGGTAATTTCGGCCAGTTTTTGTTCTTTTTCAGAATACTGGGCGTTTAAAATCCGCGCGGCCTGTTCCAACCCGGCGATTTGCGCGGCATTTTCCAACCCGGCGATTCGCGCGGCATTTTCCAACCCGGCGATTCGCGCGGCCTGCAAGCTGATTTCTCTTTTTTGGCGTTGGGTGTCTTCCGTTGCCATCGCGATTCTCTGGTCACGCCTCGAAATCTGCTCGAGTAAGTGAACCACCGTCAGCTGCATGGTTGAATGGGACTTGCTCAAATCTTTTTGTTCCAGGGTTGGTTCAGGCATAATGAATTTACTTATTCTTTCCATTTATTCTGCGATGTTGTGGGCAGAGGCGAATAATGTTTGCAGGATATTAAGGTCTGTGATCCGCATTAACGGGTCCCTGCTGGTCATGAGATCAATCACCAGGCCAAAGGCCGGATAGCGATGCCGGTTTGCGAATTCCAGAATTTTCCCCATGGAATAAATATCAGAAAACGACCCGTCGGCTGGCCTCTCCGAACCGCCCAAATTCAGCGGCGTGAAAAAAGTCTCTCCGGCACAGATGGCCCAGCAAAAATCAAACAATACCGGTTTACCATTCTGGATCAAAAGACTGTCGCGGCAGATGTTGCGGTGCGTAATCCCTTTTGCATGTAATTCATTCAGAAGTTTCAGGCAGTGACCGATAAAGTTGTAGAGCGCGTCGCCTGAAGTGTTTATCTGGGGCAGGGCTTCCTCCAGGCGTTGAGTGGAAATTTTTGTGTACGATATCACCGAATATTGGTCAATCGTGTTTGCATCAATCAGCTCGGGGAAATAGGGGCTCGTAAACAGGGAAAGAAAACGGCTTTCGCGCTCTGCCAGATCAAAACTGGCCTGTTTATAAACTTTGCCATCTTTTGCATAAATGGAACACCAGTATTCATGATCATTGTTGCTTGCCAGCAGCCTGCTTGAAACCAGATTTTCAAGCGGGAAGATCAGTGGCAGGGTTGTGGAAAGATCTTTTTGGTTGATCTCCAGCGCGTGGATCGCATCCTCGATCAATAAAATCCGTTGTTCCCAGGTGTTTTGCTGCGCAAAAGCCTTGCGCCGGTTGATTAGATCATTGTCTTTTTCCAGAACTGCTTGATCGAGCTGGCTCAGAAAATCATCTTTATTGTGTGCCAGGTATAACAATTCCTTGTACGGTTCAAGCTCTGGCAGCGCCACCGATACCACCGGTTTGCCTGCGCACATGTATTCATAAACTTTTACCGGATCAGTTGCTTCTGTAATTGGATTAATCAGAAACGGGATCAGGCACACATCAAAATGATACAAGTACTGCGGCATGGTTTCATATGGCTGCTGCCCCAATAGTTTTACATTCGGCAAGTTTTCCAGCGCAGATACATCCATGTCGAAAACGCCCCCCAGCAGCACAAAGCTGTAATTCGGGCGCTGCTCTGCAATATATTGCATTAACTCGAGGTCAAACCAGTTTGCAATCGCTCCATAATAGCCAATCACGGGGTGTTGGGCGCCCTCCAGTAAATGATTGGGCAGATAGCGCTGCGCGTAAAAGGATAATCTGCGGCGTTGCGTGCCAGAACCTGCGGACGATTCTGGGGCTTCCACTTTTCAAAAAGCAGTTTGCTGGTTACTACCAGCAAATCACAGTTTTTGACCAGGCGTTTTTCTGCTTCAATGATGCTAGATTTTATGGCAGGGAAATTGTTCCATTCATCCATGCAATCATAAATAACCTGCCATCCCCAGCGTTTTTTGGTTCTGGCTGCGAGTTCAGCCCAGGAAGCGATCATGACATAGCTGATTGCTTCCTCGATTTGGAAGAGTTGTCTCAGTTCATCCAGCGCGGCCAACAAGATGTTGGAATTCTCGCCGCTGATGTCTTCAGCATATACTTCTGGCTTGTGCAGGGCGGATAAGAAAATTTCGTAGACTTTGTCTTTGATGCCGCGCACCAGCACCCTGGGGGTTGCATCTGCGGATTGAAATTGGGAGATGTTAATATAGAAGACCCTGTGCCCCTGGGCTGCAAATTGCGACATGATCTGCTGCGGGCGCTGGTAACGGAAGCTCCAATCGATGATTGAAAAACAAATAACATCCGGGCGATGATGCGCCAGAATTTCTGCCGAAGGCTTGTTTATGATGGAGGCTTGTTCTGCTGGCAGGGGTTGGGATGGCATCTTAAGGAAATTGTAAAAATTTCCTGTTTTTTGATAGGTCGATTCCATCCAGAGTGAATGGGCAATTTGCTCCGCCTGGGCCAGCTTTCGCGTTTGTTTAAGCAGCAAACTTTGAGTCAATTCCAGGTCTGGCAATTTGAGATTGGTCTGCGCCTTTTCATCCAACAGGCTAATCGCGAACCTGCTGTTTTCTTCAGCCAGCTGGCTGAGTTCTCTGGCTTTTTGCGTCAGCTGGCTCCGCAAAGGCTCTCTGTTCGACCAGGCCTTTTGCATAACGGCAAACATCAGGTCGGTATTTAATAAAGGTAGTTCAAGCCCGTACTCATCGATGCCAGCGCTGCTCATCAGGTTTTTGAGCTTGGGATCGTAAATCAACCCCACAACCGGGATGCCTTCCTTGATGGAAAAGATCAAGGCGTGCAGGCGCATAGCGATGACCAGATCAGCCTGGGCCAAAATACCGCTGATGGTTTCAGGCGAAAGGTTGCTCGGCAGGATGACGGTCCGCTCCGCATTTTTAAGCCTGCTGACAATATTCTCTGTCACGCTCAGGTCGTCAATCAAAGCACCGCCAACAGCCGCCTGCAGTGGAATGAAGACCAGCGTGACGCCATACTGGTCGATGAACTGGTCGAAGACTCTTGCCAGCTCATTCTGCCAATATTTTGCTGAAACATTCACATCCCAGTTGCGCAGGCTGACCGCCACAAATTGAGAATTCTCCAATTTGGCTGATCGAAGAATTCTCCTGGCATTATTCTCATCAGAAGGCAGCAGAAAAGCCGGGTCGGAGGTGATATGCACTTTTTCTGTCGAAAGCCCCAGGCTCTTTAGCAGATCGTAGGATTCAATATCCCGCACAGTGGCAAGTGTGGCATTCTCAAAAGCCTGGCAGGTGAGATGTTTGCCTGCCTCAGTAAGCAAGGGGCCGACACCCACCGAGTACAACATGCAAGGCTTTTTATACAGCCCTGCCAGGATGGGGAAGCCGGTGTAAAAGGAAATGCTGTTGTGACTTTGGGTGAGCAGGTACTCTTCATTAACACCCCAATAATCATGAAACAACCCGCCGCCGCCCACAATCACCAGGTCGCACAATTCACAGGCATCTAAAATCGCGGGGATATCGGTCCACAAAATGGAACGAACATCCTGCTGCCGGGCAGTCTCTTCCGGACGGCCGGAAACCACAATAAACTCAAGATTATTGCGCTGTTTGCGCAGGCTGTTTATGATGGCGCTCAGGATGGCTTCATCGCCAGTATTTCCAAACCCATAATAACCTGCTATCAAAATAGTATTGTGTTTTTTATCTGTCACGCTTTACGACGACCTTTCAAGCAGGAATAATTTTGATATTATCATCTAATTTTATAGAAGAATCAATATGCGCCCAAAAAATTCAAAACTGCACACCAATGCCTTAAAAAACAGGCTGCCGTTGATAGAGCGCAGGTGTTGCGCCTGCCTGCGCTGAACTGAGTATAATTATCAGCAAGCAAGGTCCTGCTTATTCTTGGACGGCCTGTTTATTACTTGTACCCAACGCTGGCTTGAATCTACTCATATTCTTTTAAAGCAGGTATATTATGATGATGGGAACAATCTATCTGGTAATCGCGTCTGTGATATGGGGCCTGGTGCACTCTCTGCTGGCCTCGCATAAATTCAAGCATGTTTTGCGCGGCAGTTTTGGCTCGATGGCATTCGAACGCCTGTACCGTCTTGCCTATAACCTGTTTGCCCTGGCCAGTCTATTTCCGATCATGTTGATGCTGGTTACTTTTCCAGACCAGCCGCTTTATAGTATTCCAGCACCCTGGGTCTACCTGACCACGATTGTACAGGGTCTTGCGGCATTTGCGCTGATAACTGGAGTGATGCAAACCGGCCCGATGGAATTTGCGGGCCTGGCGCAGTTATCACCTTATGCTATCGAGGAGCAGCCCGCCCGCTTGGTGACAGATGGTTTATACGCCTATGTGCGCCATCCGTTATACACTGCGGGGCTCATATTCATCTGGTTTTCACCCGAAATGACACTCAACCGGCTTGTTTTGTGGAGTATTTTCTCCATTTATATTTTGATTGGTGCCTATTTTGAAGAGCGAAAGTTACTGGTCGATTTCGGTTCAGAATATGCCAGGTACAGGTCCATGACACCCATGCTCATTCCGGGTTTGTTAAAAACCGCGAAACGAAAGTTGTAAACCTTTATGTCTTCCACTGCCCCTGTCCGCTTTGTTCGCCCGCGCAAAGAACGCCGAGAAACCGGCGCTATATTGATTCAAATGGCCGTATCCATCATGGCCGGGGTTTCTCTATTCCTGGTGACGATCATTATTCTTTCGCTGGGTTACCGCCTGTTATTCGCCGGGCGCATATTCCCGGGGGTCTCGGTGGCTGGCGTGGATGTTTCAGGGCTGAGCCAGACGGCTGCGGCTTACAAAATTGAAACAGCTCTTACCTTTCCTTTTACCGGGCGCGTGGTCTTTCGCGATGGTCAAAATGTTTGGGTTGAGACCCCTGCCAGCCTGGGGATGTCGCTTGATTCAGCGGCATCAGCCGAGTTGGCTTTTAATTTTGGCCGTTCAGGCGGCCCCTTACAGGGTATCAATGATGAATTGAATGCCGGGCAGGTCGGGGTTGTTTTGCCTCCCGTGATTTTGTTCGATCAATCCGTTGCCCATGCCTACCTTCGAGACCTGGCACTTCAGATAAACAGGCCGGTAGTGGAAGCCAGCCTGGTGATCAATGGTCTGGATGTGACTTCCCAGCCCGGCGAAAAAGGGCGCCGTTTGAACCCGGAGGCTTCTCTGGTTTATTTGTACGCCCAACTGCAATCATTCAGGGATGGCGAAGTGCCTCTGGTGGTCGAAGAAGAACTTCCCCAGGTGTTGGATGCCAGCGCTCAAGCGGAGGCCGCCAGGCGCTTGCTTGCTGCTCCTTTTACAATCGCTTTACCAGATGCGCGCGCTGGCGACCCCGGCCCCTGGTTGCTTCAACCCGCTGACCTGGCCCCAATGCTCCGGGTGGGGCGTATTGGAAGTGGCCCAGGTTCGCAGTATGTCGTTCAGTTCGATCATGATCAACTCCAGGCTCTGTTGGAAGACTTATCAAAACAAATTGATCGCCCCGAAGCCGATGCGCGCTTCTTATTTAATGATCAGACATCCCAGTTGGAGCCCACCCAGGCTTCCGCAATTGGATTGAAGTTGGATATGCGCGGCTCGATCGAAGCCATCGAATCTGCGGCAGGTTCAGGCCAGCAGAATGTCTTGTTGAAGGTTAATACCACCCAGCCCAAGGTGGCAGATACCGCCACCGGGCAGCAGTTGGGTATCACCCAGTTGGTAAGTTCGCAGACCACCTATTTTTATGGCTCAAGCGCCGCGCGTTTGAAAAATATTCAAACCGCCGCGGCCAATTTCCGCGGGCTGCTGGTCGCTCCCGGCGAGACTTTCTCTATGGGCGAGCACATGGGTGATGTGACTCTGGACAGTGGTTATGCTGAGGCGCTTATCATCTATAATGGAAAAACCATCAAGGGCGTGGGCGGCGGCGTTTGCCAGGTAAGCACCACCCTGTTCCGCACGGTTTTCTTCGGCGGGTTTCCGGTCGCCGAGCGGCACGCGCACGCATACCGAGTATATTATTATGAACAGCGCCAGGGCGGCGGTAATGACCCGAATTTTTCTGGCATGGATGCAACGGTTTATTTTCCGCTCATCGATTTTAAATTTACCAACGATACGCCGTACTGGCTGTTGATGGAAACCTATTTTGACGCGGCCTCGTATTCCCTTACCTGGAAATTCTATTCCACCTCCGATGGGCGCGCCGTGCAATGGGATACATCCGGGCCTGTCAATATTGTTCCGGCTCTCCCGCCTACCATTACGTATAATCCGGAAGCTGAGCCAGGCTCTCTAAAGCATGTTGATTATGCCGCCCAGGGGGCCGACGTTTCCATTGACCGTGTGGTCACCAGGGATTCAAAAATCTGGTTTGTGGATAAGTTCGATACCCATTACCAACCCTGGGCAGATGCCTGTGAATATGGCCCGGATGTTAAAGACCCTGAGAAAGCGTTTAAAAAGAAGAATTGGTGCCAGAAGCCTTGATGCATGGTACAATTTTTTGCCTATAATCAAGAAAAGGATACAGTCTTCGACTGCACCTAAAAAGGAGAAATACATGGTTGCTCAAGAATTGCTGGAAATACTGCGCTGCCCGGCTTGCGTGCGTGAAAAAGATGGACTGCTTACACTTACGCGGGAAACCTGGCTGGTCTGCAAGGATTGTGGGCGGAAATATCCGATTGTCGATGATATTCCCGTGATGTTGATTGATGAAGGTGATAAGTGGGTAGCAACGGCAGCAGAAAGCCTGCCTGTTCCTCCGCCTGCGCGCTAAGATGACTGAGCTGGATGCGCTTTGCGTTGATCTGACCTGTGGTGATGATGTGCGAGCAGAAGCAGCGGCTTTGGATCTGCCTGGTTTTGGAGATACAGGCTTACAACTTTTGCGCAAAATGCTTCAGACTCAAGACTCAGATGGACGCTGGTGGTGTATCCGGGCCCTGGCTGGTTTTGAAAATGCGGCAGAAATTACCCCTGTCCTGGAGGCCGCATTAAATGATGAATCTGACGAAGTTCGACAGGCGGCGGCAATGGCTTTTTGTCACCACCCCCATCCACAGGCAGTCCCTGCCTTAATTAGGGCTCTCTCGGACAAAGACCTGATGACCGCCAAACTGGCTTCCAATGCACTCATTCTGGTTGGCTCAGCGGCGACACCCCATTTATTGGCAGTTTTGACAGGTGCAAACCCTTCCGCCAGGTTGGAAGCGGTGCGCGCGCTGGCTGAAATTAAAGACCCCGCTGCCATACCGGGTTTGATGAAAGCTCTTGAAACCGATTCGGCCTTAATGCAGTACTGGGCCGGGTTGGGCCTTGATAAACTGGGTGTTGGGATGATTTATCTCAAACCCGAATAATCTGTAAGTGAAAAAAACTATGAAAACTGGATTGAATAAAAATTTACGTCTATTGATAATTATTGGCCTTGGCATCCTGCTTTTTGCCGGATCGTTTGCCCTGGTTCGTTTCGTAACGGTCACCATGCGTGCCGTTTCAGGTATCCCCGGAATTGCAATTTCAAACGCTGCGAACTCGACTCCGGATGCGGCTGGTGGGTTGCCACCGGCTGCTCCCAATGCCCCAGATGTACCCCTGCCTGCCACCTGGGATGGCGCCAGCCGGGTGACGATTTTGTTGATGGGCGTTGATACCGAGGTTGTGGTTGAGCAGGGCAAAGTTATTAGCCCTGACCGTATCGGCCCGGCCCGCTCAGACACCATGATCTTGCTCACCATTGATCCGCAAACCAAAACAGCCGGAATGATGTCCATTCCGCGTGACCTGTGGGTCAATATTCCGGGCTTTAATTATGCCAAAATCAACACTGCTTACTATAATGGCGATGCCTACAAGCTGCCTGGCGGTGGTCCTGAACTGGCAATGCGTACCGTGGAACAGGTGGTTGGCGTCCCGGTCCAGTATTTTGCCCAGATCGAATTTGCTGCTTTCACCACGTTTATTGATTCGATCGATAAAATTGAAGTCTTTGTTGAAAAGAAAATAATTATTGACCCGGTAGGGGCCGGTTCCGATAAAATTATGTTGTCTGCTGGCCCGCATCGTTTGGGCGGTGTGGAAGCTCTGGCTTATGTTCGCCAACGTCACACCCAGGGCGGAGATGTTGACCGCTCCACGCGGCAGCAGGCAGTCATCCTTGCCATTCGAGACAAGGTGATGAACCCGGTAAATTTCCCGACCATGCTCGCCAATGCCCCCGAGATTTATACCAATATTCAATCAGGCGTCAAAACCAACCTCACCTTCGATGAGATCATGCGTCTGGGAATGCTTGCAAAAGATATTGCCCCTGAAAACATAAAGCACGGTGTCATTGATTACACCATGGTTCAGCTTGATAACGTGGTCGTGAATGGTGAGAATCAAAGCATCTTCAAACCGATCCCGGATAAAATCCGCGAGCTGCGCGATACCATTTTCTTTAATGGCGCAGTAGGCCCGCTGGCCCAGGGTCAAACTCTCGACCTTGCCAAACAGGAAGGCGCGACCATTGCCGTGTATAACGGCAGTTCTGTTCAGGGCCTGGCCCAACGCACTGCCGACTACCTGAAAGCGCAGGGCTTCAATGTTATCCTGACGGATAATGCCGGATATTTCCCCGGCGCCACCCAGGTGATCAATCAACACGGCAAGTTGTACACGCTCAAATATTTCAAGGAGTTGTTCCGCCTCAATAGCGGAGTGCAAATTTCCAACAAGCTCGATTTTTCCGCCGCGGCTGATATAAACCTCATCGTGGCCGATGATTGGGCAGTTAATAACCCCATGCCCTGATGATTATCTTAAAGGATATATATAAATGCGAGGCTGTTCAGACAGCCTCGCATTTATATATCCACATAACCTGCATATTCTCGGGTTACTTTCTTTGCCAGACCTGATACTCACGATTATTATAGAGTTTTTCGGCACGGTTCAGAAAAGCTAAAAAAGTGGTCACAGCAGCTTTACAAATTATGCCATGGACTGTTGCCGGGTACATAACGAAATAGCCCCGGTAGAACGGGTAGGATAATATCTCAGT
>JBBRWF010000136.1:0-9499 GCA_038249405.1 Anaerolineales bacterium | reverse complement strand
GGGGCGACCGCTTGCCCGCCAGCGATATTCAGGCTGTGGTTGGGTTTATCCGGCAGTGGGAAGCCACAGCGCCGGAAGTTGTCAGCCCGGTGCGGGGTGGCGGAGGCGGTCCGGCCTGGAGGCAAGCTGCCACCCAGACTACTGCATCCCTGCTCGACTGGCGCGTACTGCTCCTGGTCACACTGGTTCTGGCTGCGGCGTTCAGCTTGATATCAATTGGCTATGAAAAAATCAATAAGCTATCGCCCAAAAAACAAAGCGAATCAATCAAATAATGAAATAGTAAACAGCGCTTTTTATGGCCATAAACAACTATAATAATGGTTGAAAGAATGTTTTATCAGGAGGCAGTCATATGGCAGAAGAAGTTACATCAAAAGTATACAAAAAACCCGGTAAGACCCCAGTCGAGGCTTCTTCCCTTTCGGATAGCACGGGGAGCTTGGAAATAAATGTTGGCGGGCGAGTGCGCGCCATCCGTTCCCAAATGGGGCTGTCCATTCGCGCACTGGCAGATATGAGTGGATTAAACGTTAACACTTTGAGCCTGATCGAAAACGGGCGCACTTCTCCAAGTGTAGGTACTGTGCAGCAACTGGCGCAGAGCCTGCAGGTACCCATGACATCTTTTTTCGAGACCAACCTCAGTGAAAAGGTAGTGGTTTATCAAAAAAATGACGCCCGCCCGAAAGCCGGATTTGCGCATGGGATATTGGAGGATCTGAGCGCCGGCATGTCTCCCTTTGGCGCCGCGCCCATGATCATGGCATTATTTCCTTATGCCGACAGCGGCAAGAATCCGATCGTGCATACCGGGCGCGAGTTTGTATACTGTCTCGAAGGGCGCATCGAATATACCGTGGATAAGGAAGCCTATTTGCTTGAACCTGGCGACAGCCTGCTTTTCGAAGCCTATCTTCCGCATTTTTGGAGAAACCAGGAAGACCAGCCAGCGCGTATCCTTTTGGTGCTCTGCCCACAGGATGACCGCGATAGGCCAGCAGAACGTCATTTTGTGAAGTGAAAACAATAATTTAGCCGCCCAGTTTCCAGAATATTGCCCTCAAAATTCTCCTTGCTGGGTATGCAGCGCTCCTTAGGGCCAGGGAGCGCTGTTCTGTTTTCCGATCCAAGGGATTTGAAACTATTCAGCTACTACATCATCTAAAATACAGATAACACATTCACATTTGATCAAAGACAAAGGGAGCACCGCATGTCCGAATTAGGCTTTCAAAGCAAACTAAACCTGCCCTACGAACAGGCACTCGAAAAAGTTTCCGAAGCGCTCAAAGCCGAAGGCTTCGGTATTTTGACCAGCATCGACGTCAAAGAGACCATGAAGAAGAAACTGGATGTCAATTTTCGCAAATACACGATCCTGGGTGCCTGCAACCCATCGCTGGCGCATAAGGCGCTGAGCGCCCGCCCGGATGTCGGTTTGCTGCTGCCCTGCAACGTGATTGTGTACGAGGATGGCGATGGGACCATCGTCAACATTATCGACCCGCTTTCGATGACCAACTTCATCCAGGATCCGGTGCTCGATTCTGTGGCAGACGAAGCCGTAAAGCGCCTCAAGCGCGTCGCCGTAGCCATTCAGAAATAAGAACCCCTTCATCGCACTGAGTTTAAAAAATATGCCCTGACCATCTCCAGGGCATATTTTTTCACCATCTTGGCTATTCGTGTTGAGGCAACCTCGCGCTGAAACCTGTGCGGGTTTCTTTTGTACCTTCTACGCACTACCTTTTTTTACTGGCAAACCGGCCCGCATCCAGGTAACCATACCGCCATTCATATTAATGGCGGTATATCCTGCTTTAATGAGCTGTTTTATTGCAGCACTGTTGCGACTGTCCGATGCGCACACGCGTACAATTTCCTGTTCTTTTGGCTGTTCTTTCAGACACAGGTTTAGTTGGCCGAGTGGAATTAATTTTGCCGAGGTGCTATGCCCCTCACGATATTCTTCGGGTTCGCGAACATCAATCACCAATGGGCGTTTGCCGTTCTTGAGTTTTTCATTTAATTCCTGTGCAGTCACTGCGGGGACAGGCGCCCCAAATAAGTTGGAAAACAAATCCATCGTTGCATCTCCGTGAGAATAGTGTCAAACACTTTGAAGTGCAAAGCCTAATAATGTTATAAAAATTCTCGTTTTTCTCGTGTCTTGCAAGGATCGGATAAGAAATTATCGATTGCTTTGTAACTTTTTTCACACAGCATCATCTAATTTTTTGAACAGTGGAATCTTTATTCGCCATCAGACAGGATAACAAATCTCAAACCAGGAGGTATGAATACCATCGGATGACACAGCGCGATTTGTCTGGTAACCAAAACTGCCGTACAAATTCTTTTACCAAATCTTCACATTTACTTTACACAACTCATAAATAAACTGGTTATTATCCACTCATCATCTTGAAGTAGAGGAAAACAAAGTATGAAGAATAATATTGGTTTGCTCGATCGTTTCATCCGCGCTGTTCTTGGTCCGATCCTGATTGCCCTGGGTATGTTCTGGGTGGCTGGCGCATTGCAGATATTTTTGATTTTGCTTGGAGTGATTTTATCCGCCACGGCGTTGATGGGTTTCTGCTCGCTTTACCTGCCCTTCAATTTGTCTACGAACAAGCGTGCTGAAAAAATCGACGCAAAAGGTGCCGTTGCCTTGCCTGTTGTTCTGGTGTTAGTGCTTGTCGTTGGCAGTCTGGCCAGTATCTACATCACCCGCAAGCAGTTTCTCGAAAATTACAATGCCATGAATAGCAATTACAAACAGGCGCTGTTCCAGACCGGTCAGAAAAACCGTGAAGAAGCCAATAAATATTACAGCCTGTTGCAAACCAGCTATGCGGAATTTTCCAGCAAGTACGCCACCTGGCGTCCGTATGTGTTTTGGAGTGATACCCAGTTTAGCGCCGATCTCGCGACGGTGAATACCATCATTGTTGGTGATGCCAGTCTGGTTCAGACCGGCGACCTGACTCAGGTACATGTCCAGTTAGAGCAGGTGCGCCCGATTTTCCAGGAAATGTTCAAGCGCAACGGCTTCTCTCTGCTGGCCATGAACCTGGTCGATTTTCATGATGTGATGGAGAAATTGATCACGGATGGCGCGAATAAAGATTCCGTAGCGGTCATCGAGCATTACGCTGAAGCCGATAAGCTACTCAAGGCCGTTGAAGGTGAGCTCAACGACGCTGATGTCAAATCCATTCGCCAGAGTCTGGACACACTGTTGAAAATGGCTCAGGATGACAAGACGGCGGACCTGGCTGGGCAGGCCGATGCGCTCAAAAAGAATTTTCTCAAGGTTTACCTGGTGCGAGGTTAGTACCCAAGAGCAATTTGCACATTCTCCTCCGACAGTAAGTAGAGAAACAGGCAAGAATGCCGATTTTTCCCCCGCCTAATTGAACATAAGAGTAAAATAAAATTTTGATTACCGAAAAAAGATCAGGAGGCAGGTTTATGGCGAAGAAATTAGTACTCGTTGCGGTTATTCTGGCGGTCCTGGCTGGTCGAATATTTTTCATCAGTATGCGCCGTTCACACATGATGGGCTCCGGACCTTCTGGTGGTTTGATAGCGGTATCCCCGGATGGCACACAAATGCCAGTACCGGCTGCGGCTGGCAAGCTGCCTGAAAACACTGCCATGCAAGAATCCGGTGGATTGCTGGTTTCCCTGGCGCTGGACCCCTACCCCCCCAGTTCGGCCGGCAACTTTGACGTTACTCTGGCAGATGCAAGCGGGCAGCCGATTTCGGATGCAACCATCAGTCTGGATTTGACCATGCCCGCCATGCCAATGCCAGTCAACAAGTTGAGCATGGATCCGGTTTCGGTGGGCAAATATCAAGCCAGTGGTTACTTTACCATGCGCGGATTGTGGCGCATTGAAGTGATCATCACGCGCGGCGATCAGAAGCAATCCGTATTTTTTGATGTGAATCTATAATGAGCATACTTTTCAGTAACCTGGCACTCGCGTTTGTAACCGGATTGATCAGCAGTTTCGGACACTGCCTGGGAATGTGCGGCGGGATTGTGGGCATTTATTCAGCCCGCCAGGCCGCAATAGTCGCGGCATCTGGCAGCAAGCCCAGTTTGCTATCCCGGATTGCAAGCTTTCTGCCGCTGCACCTGGGGCGCATTACAACCTACACCATCTTTGGCGCGCTGATCGGGCTGGCAGGCTCATTACTTAACCAGGCGAGTGGATTGATGGGCTGGCAGGGCGCTTTTTCCGTGCTGGTCGGTATCGCCATGCTGCTGGTTTCACTAAGCCTGATGGGCGTATTGCCGCCCATTGAAATGGCGCTGGCCTCTGCCATGGGGGGCAATTCGCCGATGAGCCGCATGCGCGGGCTGTTTGGCAAGCGTAGCTTTCTCTCGACCCTTACGTTGGGTATTCTGTGGGGTTTTCTGCCCTGCGGGCTGGTGTTTGCCATGCTGGTAGTGGCCGCCCGCACCCAGACCATCTGGGGCGGAGCGCTGACCATGTTGGCCTTTGGGCTGGGCACTGTGCCCACGCTGCTCGGTTTCGGCCTGGCTGCCAATCTGCTCAGCCCCAAATTACGCGGAGGTTTGACGACTTTTGCAGCCGTTTTGATTATGATCTTCGCTGTTCAAACCATTCTACGCGGGCTGGCTGTTGCCAACCTGATCCCATCAATGATTATAGGACCGGTGATGCTATGGTAGACACGATTAAGTGCGACCACTGCGGTGCAGAAGCAAGGCATGTTGTAACAAAAGAGTTTGACGGCAAGCTGATGAATTTTTGCTGCCGCGGCTGCTTGGGCGTTTACGAGATGCTGCGCGAGGAAGCTCTCGTCAACCCGGTCCAGGTCGAAGAACCGGACCGGAAAAATTTGCCCATAAACAAGGGTTAGCTTTCTGGCACAAAACAGGGTTGCATCTTTTGTACGTATATTCGCTTCTATAAGCAAAGGGATAAACGCCCAGGTTGCGTTTATCCCTTTTTGAACCCAGAGTAAAACCAATATGAATGATCCAATACCTGCACCATCGAAAACAAACCGCTGGGTTTTGATCCTGATCGTGATTGGGCTCATCGTTTCTGCTTTCTTTGGATTGCGCGCTTTCCGCTCGTTTGCCCAGATCCGCATGACAGGGCTGCGCCCAGGTACTACCGACGTGGAAGCCATTCGTGGCTGGATGACTGTGCCATACATCGCCAAAACCTATGCCGTTCCCCAAGATTATCTATACCAGAAAATCAATGTACCCGCTGCCGGTAGTGAGGAAAAAAGCCTGGGCGACCTGAGCAGGGAATACTATTCAGGGCAGCCTGGTTTGATATTGCAGAAGGTGAGAGATGCCATCCGCGCGTACAAACCGACCTGCGAACCACGAAGATCAGATCAATGAGTGCCATCTCCGATTTCTTGCTCACTGGCATTATTACCTACGGCGCGCCATTGTTTGGCCTGGCGCTTTTGTTTGGCGCGATCGGCATACCTTTCCCAACCAGCCTGCTGGTCATCGCTGCTGGCGCTTTCAGCCGTCAAGGAATGATGGATTGGCTGCCTACGGCCGGCCTGGGACTGCTAGGGGCTGTGGCAGGTGATAGCATCAGTTTTGCAATGGGGCGCTGGGGCGGCAGTTGGGTTTCAAAACGTTTTGGTGCTTCGACGATCTGGATAAACGCACAGTCCACCTTCGGTCGCAGCAGCCGCATGGCGGTTTTTTTGACCCGCTTCCTGCTGACTGCTATCGCGATCCCGGTCAACCTGATGGCGGGCAGCAGTTGTGATTACCGCCGTTTTTTGATCTATGACATTGCTGGCGAAACTGTCTGGATCGTAGTTTACGGTGGTCTGGGTTATTTATTTGGCAGCCAGTGGGAACTCATCAGCCAATTCATCAGCGACTTTGGCGGGTTGGCTTTTGGCCTGGCACTCTTCCTTGGCGGGGTCTATTATTTACTGCGCCAGCGTAATCGGACTGTCAAACTTTCGATAGTTGTTGAACAATAATTCGGTTTTGGTAAACTGATCGGCAATAAATTGCCCATTTTTGCATATTTCTTTGCGCTATCTTTATGTTTCTTTCATGCGAACTCTTACATTGGGGACTATACTAGATCAAAACTGATCAGGGATTGAATATTATGACAACAAAAATTCTCATTATCGACGACGAGCCATCAATTGTTAATCTGGTAAGCGCATATCTTAAACCAGAAGGCTATGAAGTTTATACGGCTTTCGATGGGATTGCCGGGCTAAAAGCGGCGAAAGCGTACAAGCCGGACCTGGTTGTCCTGGATGTTATGCTGCCTGGTCTGGATGGGATCGAACTGCTTTCACGCCTGCGACGGGAATCAGGTGTTTATGTGATCATGCTGACGGCTCGAACGGAGGAAACTGATAAGATCGTTGGACTGTCCGTGGGGGCCGATGACTATGTCACAAAACCTTTCAGCCCGCGCGAATTGGTAGCGAGAATCAAGGCCGCATTACGACGATTGCAGGCAGCGATCGGGACCGGGGAATCGACTGTCATGTCGTTTAAACGGGTCACCATTGACAATGGAGCCCGCATTGTGACGGTGGACGACCTACCAATTGAATTAACTGCAGTCGAGTTTAATTTACTGGTTGCGCTTGCCGAAAATCGTGGTCGCGTACTGACCAGGGAGCAATTGTTGGAGAAAGTGTGGGGCGGATCGTATTTTGGCGAGTTACGCGTTGTGGATGTCCATTTGGGTCATGTGCGCCAGAAACTGGGCGGTGATTTTATTACCACTGTGCGTGGGGTGGGCTACCGTTTTGAAGATGAGCCATTATGAAAGCGCTACAAGAGTATATCAGCTTCAAACTTTTACTATCGTATTTTATTGTTCTGCTGATCGGTCAGGGGTGATGTTCCCGGCAGTCTGGTTCACTGCCCCCGGAGCTTACAACTATTACATGCAAATGAACGGCGGCAGCGTCACCATCGATTGAACACCCAGCCCCAATATGATGGGCATGGGGGTGGGACCGAAGTAATTTAGGGGGGACAGGATTTGCCGTGGAATTGAATATTTTGTAGAAAAACTGCTTCTACGCATGTCATTTTAATTCACCATACGTAATTCTACACCTCTGGAAGCTCCTAGAAGCTCCTTTGCAGCGACTTGTGCTACTTTCAATCAAGTATGATCCTGTTGCAATGCGCTTGACCTGGCGTTTGGGTCGATAACGCACAAGATCGTAGTTCATTTGCAGATTGAGCCAGAATTCAGGGCTATTGCCAAATGCTTCTGCGAACAGCCAGACCGATTCTGGGGTAATTCTACGCTTGCCACGCACGATCTCATAGATACGTTGCACGGGTACACCAATATGCCCTGCAAAGGCGATTTGCGAAAGCCTGAGCAGATTCAGGAATTCTTTCCGCAGGATTTCGCCGGGATGAGTGGGGATACGATTTTCTGGAATCATGTTTTGGCTACTCAAATAACTCCGCGTGCGATCCAATACGAACCAAGCGGAGTTCATCGCCAACGATGGCGTAAATTAACAACCAATCTGGATTAATATAGCAGTCACGTGTACCTGTATAGTTTCCTTGCAAAGTATGATCTTTGAACTTCTCGTCGAGTGCTTCACCAGCCACGAGTTTCTCAATTATGGCTTTTAATTTGACAAGGTCTTTGTTTTGTTTCTGGATGAGCTTGAAATCTTTCTTGAACTGATTGGTGTAGATGATCGTCCGCACATGGTGCCTTGTGCATTATGCGCCCAGCTCATTAAATAGCGCATCAACACTTTCTGCTTTGAGCAGGTTTTTTCCAGTTAGCGCATCGTCAATGGCTTGACGCGTTTGAGCGTTCGGGATGACAACCGCAAATGGCAAACCCTGGCGCATTTTAACCTGTTTGAAAAACAATGTAATGGCCTGGGTCATGCTCAAGCCGAGTTCATCGAATACTTTTTCGGTTTCCTGCTTGAGTTCAGGGTCAATTCGGGCAGTGATTAACGTTGACTTGGTCATGTTTCCTCTTTGTGTATAGCATTTGCTATACAAATTATAGCATAATAAATCAAAGCAACAAGTATCTGGGGAACAAATCCGTTCCGGAATCACAGATAAATTGGAGCCGACACTCTGGTTTTAGGCGGCAAGTCTATTCAAAACCTGTTCGATTTCTTTCTTCTGATTGGTAAAGTTGGCGGTCTTGTACGAAAACCAGTGGGCATTACGCTTACTTGATTTGTGAGTAATCACCAGTGACTTAGCGAAAATTAAAGTTTCGATCGGTTGCAATAAATTAGGATTATATTCACAACATCAGATTTATCGCATCCACTTTTCTGAAACAAGCCCAATCCCCCAAGTGGTGGATATAAATATCCCCCGGCTGCATGGTGCAGCCGGGGGATGTTTATTATAGGATTGGCTGTATACAATCATTTGGGCTTATCTTACGAATTGCTTTGAACGACGTAAGGGTCCACAATCGCACATTTGAGTAAAAAAACTAATCTTATCGGAGAAAATATGTATCCAGAACAAATCCTGCAAACCAATCTTGATGAATTTTCCAGGTGCGAAGAGCAAACCTGGCTACTGTCAGATGATCAAAATGATCATGATCCAATCAAAAAAACAGATGCGGCGCTTGAAGAAAAAGTTAACCAGGCCATCTGGAAGAACGAAATTTTGAGGGTTACAGAAAACAACGAAATCGAAATCCATGTTAAAAATGGCGTTGTTTACTCGAGTGGGCATTTGATCAGTTCAACGAACCGCGACCGGGTTATGAAAGCACTTCAAACTGTCGACAACATTCTGGGCTACCATAGCAAGCTGGTATTGGACGATGAACTCATCCTCCAGGTGGCTGCCTCTTTAGGAAAGATTGAACATAGACACCACTGTAAATTTTTCACAGGCGCCTCGCATGGAGTGGTTGTTCTTAATGGTGAAGTGAGCAGTGTCGAGCAGAGCAAGAGCGCAGAACAATGCGCTGCCAGCCATCCCAATGTTCGGGGGGTCATCAATTACATCCGCGTTCTCGGAACAGACACCGGGTTACAGAACCAACGCTTTTTGCAGCCGCCCATTGGAAGGGAAATGAGTTTCCGCGACGGTGTCACTGGAATAGTACAGCAAGTCGTGATTGATCCAGATAACCGCCTGGTGATCGCCATGACGATCAAGGGACACATTTATGATGTACCGCGAAACCTGGACTTAACGAATGACAGTTCAGTTCTACCAGCCGGACAAGTAATGGTGATCCCGATGGATGTCATGGGATATTTGACAAATAGCTCCGGATTCCTAACCATTAAAAGCACGGATAGCACAAGCGTTCAGGAATATGACTCTTCCAACTTTACATCCCCGGATGCGGGTTGGGTGCCTCCTTATCCCTATTGCCCGGAGGATGTTTTGTTTCCAATCGCCTTCCGCCAGGCTGGCAAAATGGCGGGCATCCCCAACCAGGCTCCAGCCATGCGAAAAACAGG
>JBBRWF010000135.1:0-9563 GCA_038249405.1 Anaerolineales bacterium | reverse complement strand
GTCACCTTAATCCACGAAATATTGAAAAGATACCTGCCTTCCTTTCAAAGTTATCGGGGAGGGGTAGCGGCCAGGTTCATTTTTTGGAAAAGCCACGGTGCCCCGGCAGAAATCCACATCCCGATCAGTGTATAACGCACATAACGCAACAAATAAGGCAAAAACCCATCTCCGCCGGGGAAAACCACAGACAGACCCGCATACAAAGCCAGAACACCCACTATGCCAGGAATTAGCCGCGCAGCGCGCTGCCACACTCCGCCTCGAGAATCAAACCCGCCGCGCGAATTCATCCACGCCAGCCCCGCCAGCAACCCGAATAATGCCCCGGCGGAGGTCATTGTGCCTTTGAGCGATACTGGCGCAGGCACCTCATCCACACCCGATAGCCAGATGTTTTCCTGCCAGGCCGCGGGCATACCCCAGCCGTGCAATGCGCTATAAGCTATCAGTCCAAAAACCACCAGTATCATCGACAGGCCAAAAGCCAGCCCCACCTGCTGCCCCCAGCGCTTGCCCCTCGCCCACGCTGCAATAGCATCCCAAAAACGCAGGAAAGCCCATAAAACTAGCGCTCCAATTAACCAACCCAGCAAAACATCGTGCGGAAAGTGTACTGCCAGGTACAGGCGCGAAATCCCGATCATCAAGATCACAAAAACTGCCACCCACCAGCCCCAGGGTCGCTTGATCGGCGCGGCAGCCATGCCCCACAGCCCCGTGGCAATTTGAGCATGCCCGGATGGCACACCAAAGGTAGTTTCTGATGCATAAGCCTTTACCTCCGCACTGAACCAGTACGGACGCGGCCCGTGCAAACTTAGCTTCAGAATTTCGTTCAACCCACTTGAAAACAGGACAATTACCCCAATCCGCAAACCGGCGCTGGCATCCACGCACCAATAGATCAGCGGCAGCGCAACCAGAAAGAACTCTTCCGACCCAAGAAATGTGAAAAATTTCATCGGGGCAACTTGCCAGCCAGCCAGACCCTGAAACCAGATGATAAAAGCAATGCCGGTATTCCAGATTGTTTCCATGTCAGTCTCCAGTGAGAAAGTTAATGCCAGTACGCTCCCACATACTACACACCTGCTGCAAGTTTGCACACCACTCGCCTCAATGCTGGAGCACTAATTATTGGTTGACGAGTATTGCACTAATATTGTACACTCAATGCAATGAAACCCGAACCATCCAATCGCTGGGATTGGCCTGTTGCTGGCCTGCTGGTGGCGCTCGTTTTTACCGCCGCCGTACGCCTGGATACCACAGAATGGACCCCAGATCTCGGTTATGTCGAAACACTGGCTGTCGCAGGCGCCATTCTGGGCCTTGCACTAGGATTCAGCCAATTTAAGTCCGCCGCCATGCGCTGGCTGCTGCTTGGCTATTCCCTGGTGATTATCCCCGCCCAGCTCTGCCGCGCCATCACCGGCGAAAAAACTGCCCTAGGACAACTGGGCAGCCTGTTCGGGCGCTTGGGGGCATCTTTTGGGTTCTTGTTCAACGGCAAGGCAATTGTCGACCCCATATTTTTTGTTACCCTTATGTGTGTACTGTTCTGGGCCATTGGCATTTACAGCGGCTACCGTCTGCTGCGACGCCCCGCAATCTTCCCGGTCTTACTTCCATCCACCCTGCCCGTATTAATCATCCAATACTATGATGGTTTCAAAACTGAACACATCTGGGGCGTGGCATTCTATTTTTTCCTCGCAATCTTATTAGCCGGGCGCATCAATCTACTTAAGTCGCGCGAACGCTGGGAACAACAAAACATAATCGCCGGAAGCGACCCGGAATTTGATCTCACCAAAAACATGATTATCGCGGCAGCCCTCATCATTATGGCAGCCTGGATGCTGCCCGCCCCGGCCGCGGTTTTGCCTGTAGCAGCGCGCACCTGGCGCACCTTCAGCGAACCATTTGATGCCACCCGCCAACGGTTCAATGACGTGCTTGCGGCGCTTAATGGCCAGAGTTCTGCCAACAATGTGGGCGAGTTGTATGGCAATGTGATGGGCCTGGGGCGTATTGCCGGAACCGGCCAGGCCGAGCTTTTCCGTGTCCACGCTCCCACGAGCAGCCAGCCCCGTTTTTACTGGCGCGTACGAACCTATGACCAGTACCAGGGTGGCAGTTGGCAGACATCCAAAAGCCAGAGCGTAAGTTTCAACCCCGACCAGGGCAGCCTTGTGCGTTCAGACATCATGCCCGCTCCCAGGGGAGAGTTCATCTTCACCTGGCAGACAAGCCAGAGCACCATGCTGGCTACTCCTTCCTTACCAATCTGGGCCAGCCGCGATGGTTCCATCCAGATCGCACCCCAAACAGAAGCCCGCACAGACCCATTAAGCTGGAATGTGAAGTCAACGCTTCAAACCGGTGATCAGTACCAGGTCCGAGCCCTCCTATTAAACCCTACCCGCAAGGAACTGCGTAATTCAAGTACAGCCTACCCCGCTTGGATCAAAGACCGCTATTTACAGCTGCCCCCCAATCTTGCGCCAGATCTAAACCGGCTGGCATTGCAGATCACCACCGGTAAATCAACCACTTATGACAAAGTGGAGGCAGTCACGGAATATTTGCGTCAAAATTACACCTATTCCGAAACCATCCCTGAGCCGCCGCCCGCAATGGATCCGCTAAGCTGGTTTTTATTTGGCTGGAAAAGTGGTTTTTGCAATTACTACGCCAGCGCAGAAGTTCTGCTGCTGCGTTCGATCGGCATACCAGCCCGCATGGTGGTGGGCTATGCCCAGGGAAAAAGCGCAAATTACGGAACCTACATCGTACGTGGAATGGATGCGCATGCCTGGCCTGAGGTTTACTTTGCCGGGATTGGCTGGCTAGAGTTTGAGCCTACGGTTAACCAGCAGGCACTCATCCGCCCCAGTGGTGATCAGGTGGCCGGGTCGACAAACAGCCAGCGCCCAGATCTGATCGACGGCGACCCCAACGCACCGCGCGGAGGGCACGAAGCAATTGACCCAACAGATGCGCTTATCGCAGCCCAGGCAACTTTCCTTGGCTTTAAACGTGATCAATGGCTGTGGGTTATAATTTTGGTTTGTGCGCTGGGGCTGGCAGGTATCCTCGCCCTGCGCTTGGAACGCCGCCAACCTGTGCGGCAAAGAGTACCGCGCATGGTCAAAGCAGTTTATACTCGCTATAACCTCAAAAACCCCGCCTGGCTTGACCGCTGGCTGCGCTGGAGTGAAGTAAGCAGCGTTGAACGCTCTTTCCATGCCATCAATCAGGCCCTCGCCTGGCTGCGCAGACCCCAATCCCAACATGCCACCCCGTCCGAGCGCGCAGAACTGCTTAAGCGGCTGCTTCCCGAAGCCTCTGCAGAAATCGAAGCCCTCACCCGCGCACTCGAACAGACCCTCTATACACCCACAGCCGCACAGCCAGTGGATGCTTTACGTCATAGCTGGATGATCCGGTTCTTTACCATTCGCAAATTAATGCTCGGCAGATTTTATGGAGATTAGAGAATGACCGAGAAAACTCCTTCTAATGTTGACCAACAACTAAAAGCCATAAGCCAATCCATTGCGCAGCTGCGTTCATCCATTGCGCCTGTCAGAAACAGCCTGCCAGCCAATACCCTTGAGGAGCTTTCCCAGGTGGAGAACCGCCTGTACCGGTTTGGGCAGAAGGTGACGGCTCTTACCGAAGAGCGTAAAAACCTGATTGCGCTGACCGAGATCGGGCAGGTCATCAATTCATCTCTCGAGCTGGATGAAGTTCTGCGTATTGTAATGGACAACATTATCAAACTTACCGGAGCCGAACGCGGCTTTTTAATGCTGCGCGATGAAAGCGCTCAAATGTCCACGCGTATCGCGCGCAACTGGGAACAGGCCTCCCTCAACCAGAGTGAATATGCTGTCAGCAACACCGTTATCCAACGTGTTATCGAAACTGGCGAATCAATATTAACCACCAATGCCCAGGAAGACCCGCGCTTCGGCGGCCAGGAAAGCATCATTGCCTTTAACCTTCGTTCCATTTTGTGCGTGCCGCTCAAGGTCAAGAATGATCTGATTGGCGTGATTTACGCAGACAACCGCATCCGCTCCGGTATCTTCACCGAATCAGAACGCGACATGCTGGGCGCCTTTTCCAATCAGGCCGCCATCGCCATCGACAACGCTCGCCTGTTTGCATCACTTCGCCGCACCCTGGCTGAAGTGACCGAATTAAAGAACATGATGGATAACATTTTTGCATCCATTGCCAGCGGAGTTATCACGGCAGATATTAACGACCAGGTCACGCTCTGCAACCGCGCCGCCGAAGGCATCATCGGCCAGCCTGCACTCGAAATCGTGGGCCGCAAACTGGCGGATGTCCTGCCCACCATCGCCGCAAACATCCTGCCTCAGGTTGCCGACACCCGCGATCATGACGCATCCATCACCGACCTTGAGATCAGCCACAGCCTGCCTGCGCGCGGCCGCGTGGACTGGCGCCTGAATCTTTCCCCGCTAAAAAATGCCAATGAAGTTACCCAGGGTATTGCGATTGTGCTGGATGATCTTACCGAGCGCAAACGTCTTGAAGCCCAGCGCAAACTGTTTGAACGCATGGTCTCGCCCGCAGTTATTCAACAACTCGACCCCAACAGCCTGGCCCTCGGCGGCAAACGGATTGACATCACCGTCTTGTTTGCCGATATTCGCGGTTTCACCAGCTTCAGCGAAAACCAATCTCCAGAGCAATTGGTATCTGTACTGAACCGTTACCTGGCTGCCGGAGCCGAGGCCGTGCTAGATGAAGAAGGTACCGTTGATAAATTCTTGGGGGATGCTGTCATGGCCTGGTTCAACGCCCCCCTCCCACAGACTGACCACACCCTGCGCGCCGTGCGTACAGCCATCAAGCTGCGCCAGCGCATTATTGACCTCCACGCCGTCATGCCCCCCGAAACACACCTCGCTTTTGGCGTGGGTATCCACTACGGAGATGCCATCCTCGGTCTGATCGGCACCGAAAAACGCCTCGATTACACCGCCATCGGTGATAGCGTCAACACCACCAAGCGCTTGCAAGAAAACGCTGGCAAGAACCAGATCGTCATCAGCGGCCAGGCCTATGAACGTGTCAAAGACCAGATTTTCGCCCGCCCCATGGAACCCATGCAAGTCAAAGGCAAACGCGAACCAATCCAGGTTTATGAAGTTCTGGCTTTGAAATAAAGTTATTTACTCACGGGTACTTCAAACGGTTTTTTCACCCCGCACGATCCTGGCGGAGAAAATCATCCTGAATTTTGCCGTGCAGCGAAAGAAAATCGTATTGCGTAGCATGCCCCGCCTGTGGATTTTTGTGACTGCCTTTGGCACAAAAATCCACATAAAAAGCCGATTTCTCCCCCTTCCCTTGGTAGGGGGCCGGGGGGATGGTCTCACTCAACAAATCCAATCATCCCGTGAGTAAATACAAGGTTTTCACTCTACCCCTAAAAATACACCGCAGTTTTTGCAGCGTATTTTTTTAGTTCCACAGCCTGCTCACAAACTGCACCAGCTGCTCCAAACCTTGTTCCACCGGTTCAACTTCAATTGCTTCATCCAGGGTGTGCGCCCCGCTGCCGCGCGTCAAGCCAAGCACCAGCGCTGGCAGCCCCTTGCTCAGTGGAATATTAGCATCCGTTGACCCAATCGTCAGCACCGGCTCAAGCCCCAATTCCCGCAGGCAAGTCTGCGCAAGCTGGATCACAGGGTCATGCGCGGAGACTTCTCCCCCCGGACGTTGCCCAATCACTTCCATGCTCACTGTCACCCCAGCCCGAATCTGAGATTCCACCAGGTCTTCCACCCGCCGGCTCAGGTCTGCCAGCAAAGCTGGTTGCTCCGAACGCAAATCCAGTTCCATCCACGCTTCAGCCGCGATCGTATTAATGCTGGTGCCGCCCCCAATGCGCCCAACATTGAAAGTGGTATGCGGCCGGCTGGGCGGTTTCATGGCTGCAATTTTGGAGATCAGCCCGCCCAGTTCATGGATGGCAGAAGGATTGCCGAAATCAGTCCACGAATGCCCGCCCGCAGCACGCACTCTAATCTTATATCGCTGAACGCTGATGCCCCTGTGATAAATATGCCCCAGCGCCATACCTTCAAGTACCAGGTACACCCTGGGCAGCTCCCCAAAGTGCTCAACAATGGCGCGCATGCCGCGCAAATCCCCCAGACCTTCCTCGCAAGTATTAGCAACCAGCCATACATCGCCGGGCAATTGAATGGCGCGCGCGCGCAGCCCCCACAGCAAGCCGAACAGGCCCGCCACACCCAGTGAATTATCGCCAATCCCTGGGCCGTAGAGCTTCCCTTCTGTGCGCCGAAAGCTCAAGTCTGTACCCGCCGGGAAGACTGTATCCATGTGCGCAGAAACAACCAGGGGCGCAGCACTGCCCGAGCCCGGCAGACGCGCCAGCACATTCCCCGCAGAGTCGCGCCGGATATCCGCCAGTCCTTCAGCAGCAAACATATTCTGGATAAAATCAGCGCGCATCCCTTCTTCGAAACTGGGCGCTGGAATTTGTTGTATCTGTAAGGCTAACTCAGTCACTTGTTGTTTCACGTTCTGCTCCATAATAATGGATGGCTTCATTAAACCTGCTTGACCAGGCTTGCAAGGGATTGCAAGCGCGCATCTGCCAGGCCGGGCATCGCGTCTAACATATAGAACGGCCCCGAACCCTCAATACAAAAAGAAGCCGAGATATTCCCATGCATGGCGGCGTACAGAGGCTCACGGTTGGCCGCATAACCAGCCAGAAACCCGCCGCAGAAAGCATCACCCGCCCCGCTCGGGTCTACAAAGCGTGAAGGGTAGCCCGGAATATCCCATTTTTTACCACTCGATCGTTCATAAACATATTGACCCCGCCCGCCGCGCTTGATAACGATAATATCGCAGCCAAAACTCGCCAGTGTAGCTGCCATTTCCCACAGATCATCGGTTCTGCCCCAGAAAAGACTCCGAATTTCATCCTCCGAGGGCAAAAAAGCCGTTACACCCTGCAAGAGTGACCGCAGATCATCAAAAAAAATGGCGTTCATATAAGTACGCCCCGGATCCAGTGTGACAATCGGTACACCGCTGTGCCGGAACGCGGGTGCCATTTGCGAATGGGTCAACAGATCCATCGGCGCAATATGGACTGCTTTTGCCACAAAGTAATCCGGGGGAATATCGAATAACTTCGGAGAATCTGGGTTGGCCTGCTTACGGTTATCTTGTTCAGCCTGGGGAGCCTGGTAGCCCAGCAGCCCCTTGGGAAAAGGCAAACCCAACCGCACAAAATGCGCCACCGGATTGGTATGTTGAGAGTTCTGCGTATTGGTATAAACGGTGAAAGTACGCAGATCCATCGGCCCCGGAATGATCTTAACCCCGCTCGTTACCAACCCCTTTTGCTGAAAATCGCGCAACCACTCATGTGGATAATTCTCCCCTACCCGCGCCAGCAGTGAAACAGAATCAACCCAAAGCCTGGCTCCCGCCGCCGCATACAGCAAATTGCCGCCCGGAGCATCCAATAACGGATGACCTTCGGGAGGCAGAAGATACTGGCGGCGCAATTGCCCGGCAAAAACGAGAGAATAATCCATGTCCGTTCTATGGTTCCATGCAGTAAAACCTTAAAAAGAATTGCACCGCAGAATCACTTTCCGATTTTCCAAAGCGGACTTCATCTCCGCGGGTTTTGTCTATCCAGAGTCGCAGGTGTCCATTTTATTCGCATCTGCTGGTTAGGCAGCAAGTGTCACTAGAATTTGTAGCGTCATCCCCGTTATAGAATACCCACGGGCACAAATTGCGGTTTTCCACTCTAATAAGGCCGCAATTTGTAGCCGCGTTGGGTATAATCAGGCTGGCAATCTTTATAGGTCGTATCAAAGCATCCAACCTTTGCATTAATAATAACCTGCGCTGCTGAATATAAAAAGACTGCGATACTCATCTCACGGCTGATCTGTATCAGACGTTGCCGATGTTAAAATTGCGGTCGAAGAAGATTAAAGTTGATAGCATTGGATAGAATAACACATTAAGATTATACTTCCATTCAAAATCTGCGCCTGTTTTGTCCTGCACGACCGCTCTAAATAAGAATATCGCTCACTGTTGCAATATTTGACATGATGAGATTTGAATCTACCCGTAACGCAAGGAGAATAATAACATGAGTAATAAGAAAGTCCGCGTAGCAATCATCGGCGTTGGCAATTGTGCATCATCGTTGATCCAGGGTCTTGAATTCTACAAGAACACCCCCGAAGATTCTACCGTGCCCGGCCTGATGCACGTTAACCTGGGCGGTTACCACGTCAGCGATATCGAAATCACGATGGGCATCGACATCAATGTCACCAAGGTGGGCATGGATATCTCAGAAGCCATCTTCGCCGACCCAAATAACACCTTCAAGTTCACAGATGTGCCGAATATGAATGCCCCGGTAGTGCGCGGCATGACCCATGACGGCCTGGGAAAGTACCTCAAGGAAGTCATCGTCAAGGCCCCCGGCCCAACAGCAGATATCGTTAAACTGCTCAAAGAAACCAAAACGGATGTGGTTGTCAGCTACCTGCCAGTCGGCTCCGAAATGGCTACCAAGTGGTATGTCGAACAGATCATCGAAGCCGGCTGCGCTTTTGTAAACGCCATCCCAGTCTTCATCGCTTCGTCCGAATATTGGGGCAAGCGCTTCAAAGAAGCCGGTCTGCCCATCCTCGGCGATGACATCAAGAGCCAGGTTGGCGCTACCATTTTGCACCGCGTACTCACCAGCCTGTTTGTTGACCGCGGCGTGCGCATTGACCGCACCTATCAGCTCAACTTCGGCGGCAATACCGACTTTATGAACATGCTCGAACGCGAACGTCTGGAAAGCAAGAAAATCTCCAAGACCGGCGCGGTCACCAGCATGATCCCTTACGACATCGGCGCCAAAAATATCCACGTCGGCCCGTCAGACTATGTGCCCTGGTTGACAGACCGCAAGTGGTGCTACATCCGCATGGAAGGCACCACCTTCGGTGATGTTCCTCTCAACCTGGAAGCCAAGCTGGAAGTCTGGGATAGCCCCAACTCCGCCGGCGTCATTATCGACGCTGTGCGCTGCGCCAAGCTAGCCCTCGACCGCGGCTTGAGCGGCCCAATCGTTGGCCCATCCTCCTATTTCTTCAAGACGCCTCCCCGACAGTTCAAAGACAACATTTGCCGCGAGATGACCGAAGCCTTCATCAAGGGCGAAACCAGCGAATAAATTTTAATATGCGCTGACGCCTCTGGCTGTTCGCCCTTCATGTAATCCCATTGTATTTGCGCCTTGCGAAGGTTTCTTTCCTTCGCAAGGTTTTATTTTCCATTATCGATTAAAATCGTGCGCATGACTCCGAATTCAAAAACAAACCTGCCTCGCAGGTTCAACCTTACCCGTATCAAGCCCCCTCTGCTCCCGCTCTTCTTTGCCCTGCTTCTGGCAGCCTGTGCCCCCGCGCCAACGCCCCAGCCCACCCCCGATATGAACGCCGCCC
>JBBRWF010000134.1:0-9758 GCA_038249405.1 Anaerolineales bacterium | reverse complement strand
ATTGACAGTAAGCTAAACGGGTAACGCGTTCTTTTTTCGGTATCATTTTGTAACAATAACCGTTTTTTCATCTACCGTCAATTTGTTCATCTTGCGTAAGTCCTATTAATAAAAGTATATCACAAAGGCGACTTCAAAAAAAATATTACGAACTTATAACTTTGAGTGATCAAAACCCCCAAAGTTGGTTTCTTCAGGGGTTTTGATCAGGTTATTTACTTGCTTCCAAAAACGCTGCCAGATAACGCCAGACTCGATCAACAGAAGGAATGTTGAGCCGTTCTGAAGGCGAATGTGGGTTTTCTATGGTTGCGCCCAGCGAGATCATATCCAGGCCGCCGAAGATTGCGCCAATTGTGCCGCATTCCAGGCCTGCATGGATCATGCGCACCTGCGGATCGCTGCCAAACAGGCTGCGGTAGGTTTGCACGCTCTTTTGGAGCAGCGGAGATTTCATATCCGGCTGCCAGCCGGGGTAAGGCGGGCTGATGGAAACTTGTGCACCAGCCAGCTGACCGCATGCGCCTATACGCTCGCTCAAATCCTGCATACGGGTCATGACGGTGCTGCGCTGGTTAGTAACGATATTAAGCGTATTATCGACAAATTCGATACGCGCCAGGTTATTGGATGTTTCGACAAAACCTTCCACGCTGGCCGACATTTCAGCAATACCGTGCGGCAGCGCGGTGATGAGCTGAATTACTCGAGCCGTACTGGCCAGGCTGGCGGTGCGTTTCGCTTGAGCGGGGGTGAGTGTAAGGGAAATGCCGCTCTCGGAGGCGGAATATTCGTTACTCAGAACGGCTTGAAACTCTTGCACCGCCTGCAGGACGACAGGTACCTGTTGAGCGGCGCAGGCAAATACGGCTTCGGCCTGGCGGGAGATGGCATTGTGAGCTGTGCCGCCATCCAGGCTGGCAAGCGCCAGTGGGGTTAGCTTTTGGATATGAGCCAGGGTGCGCGCCAGCAGCTTGTTGGCGCTGGCGCGGTGTTTGTGGATATCCACCCCGGAGTGACCGCCCTGCAAGCCGCTGACCTTGAGCAGAAAAGCAGCTTCAAAAGGCGCGGGTTCAAAGGAAAGCGGCAGGCTCATGTGCACGTTCTGTCCGCCTGCGCAGCCGATAATAAAAGTGCCATCATCTTCAGAATCCAGGTTGAGCAGGATCTTGCCTGTGATGAAGCCCGGCTTGAGCAGGTTTGCACCACCGAGACCAACCTCCTCCTGCACGGTAAATAGTAATTCCAGGGGCGGGTGCAGCACTGTTGGGTCTTCGGCTACGGTCAGGGCAAAGGCAATGGCAATACCGTTGTCGGCGCCCAGGGTGGTGCGGTCGGCGTGCAACCATTCGCCTTCCACGATGCAGCGAATGGGGTCGCGGAGAAAGTCATGCGGGGAATCGGGGGTTTTCTCGCAAACCATGTCCATATGCCCTTGTAAGACTATGCAGGGCGATTTTTCATACCCTATGCTTGCCGGAATGCGGATGACAAGATTACCGGCTTCATCGGATTGCGAGGAAAATCCGCTGGCTGCGGCGCGTGCCTGCAGCCAGCGTGAAATCTGCGCTTCATTCCCGCTGCCGCGCGGAATGGCGGAAAGTTGTTCAAAGATATTTAAAACAGTTTGAGTAGCATCCATTGTTAAATCACCACACTTACCAGAGATTGCTTGACAACAATGACCTTTTTGGGCGTTTTGCCCTCCAGGATGTGCTGGATGGATTTTAGCGCCAATTCTTGAATGACTGCATCACTTGTGCCGGTCGGGACGGTGATGCGTTCGCGCACCTTGCCGTTTACCTGTACAGCCAGAGTGATTTCATCATCCTGGGTGGCGGCTTCATCCACCGCGGGCCAGGGTTGAGTGTGGATGCTGTACTTCTGGCCGATCTCACTCCACAACTCTTCGGCGATATGAGGAGCAACGGGGGCCATCATTTTCAGGTACAGCTGCTGGGCTTCGGTCCATTCGCGCGAACCCTGGGCGCCGGCATCGCGGGCGCGGTACATCTCATTCAACATTTCCATCAGGGATGAAACAATGGTGTTAAATTCGAACTGCTCAAAGTTGCGGGTGACACGTTTCAGGGTCTGGTGTGTCTTGCGGCGCAACGCACGCAGGGTATCGGCACTGGGGCTGCCGCCGGTTGCATCATCGGTGAACAACGACCAGGTCCGGCGCACCCAGCGCGCCGAGCCTTCGATACCTTTGCTGTCCCAGGGCGCGCCCATGTCCCAGCGTGCAAAGAACATCAGGTAGGCGCGTACGGTATCAGCGCCGTATTTATCCACCAGAATATCCGGCGCGATAACATTGCCGCGGCTTTTGGACATTTTTTCGTTATCTTCACCCAGCACCATACCCTGATTGCGCAGTTGGGTCATGGGTTCATTGCCTTCGGTAATGCCCATATCGCGCAGTGCTTTATGGAAGAAGCGCGTATACAGCAGGTGCATGGTGGCGTGTTCAATGCCGCCGGTGTAGGTATCCACGGGCATCCAGTAGTCATATTCCGCAGGGTCAAAAGGACCCTGGGAATAGTGCGGGCTCAGGTAGCGCAAGTGGTACCAGGATGAGCACATGAATGTGTCCATTGTGTCAGTCTCGCGGGTGGCGGTTCCGGCACATACCGGGCAGGTGGTTTTGGCCCAGGTTGGGTGCAGCTTTAGCGGGCTTTCGCCAGTGGGTTTCCATTCGACATCTTCGGGCAGGGTTACCGGCAGTTGATCTTTCGGTACCGGGTTCCAGCCATCTTTTTCGCAATAGATCATGGGAATAGGCGCGCCCCAATAGCGCTGACGGCTGATCAGCCAGTCGCGGTAGCGGTAGTTAACTGTTTCCTTGCCAATGCCCTGCTGCTCCAGCCAATCAATGACGGCAGCGATGGCGGGGTTCTTGCGACCTTTTTCGGTATTGACGGGTGTGCTGTTAAATGCTTCAGAATTGATCATCACGCCGTCGTTGATAAAGGCAGCCTGCATGGTTGCGCCATCCGGGGTGGGTTCGCCTTCAGCCTGGAAGACGGGAATGATGGTCAGGTTAAACTTGCGAGCAAAGGCAAAGTCGCGTTCATCATGTGCTGGAACGGCCATGATGGCACCAGTGCCGTAGCTCATCAGAACGTAGTCGGCGATCCAGATCGGAATGCGTGCCTGGTTAACCGGGTTAATGGCAAAGCCTCCGGTAAAGACACCGGTTTTTTCTTTATCCACTGCGCTGCGCTGAATGTCATTTTGCCGGGCGGCCTGTGCTTTGTAGGCGGCAATGGCCTGTTTATTTTCAGGCGTGGTGATCTTATCCACCAGCGGATGCTCGGGCGAGAAGACCATGAAGGTGGCTCCCCACAGGGTATCGGGGCGGGTGGTAAAGATTTCAACCGGGTCGCCAGTTTCAGTGTGGAAGGTAACACTTGCACCTTCAGAACGGTCAATCCAGTTGGTTTGCAGGGTCTTAACGCGCTCCGGCCAATCAATGCCTTCAAAATTCAGCAGCTCGTCGGCATACTTTGTGGCCCTGAAAAACCACTGCCACAGGTCTTTCTTGATGACGGGTGTGCTGCAGCGTTCGCAGTGACGGTCATCGCCCCATACCTGCTCACGTGCCAGGGTGGTATTGCAGTTAGGGCAAAAATCGACCGGGGACAGTTTGCGGTACGCCAGCCCTTTTTTATACAGTTGAATAAAGAACCATTCGGACCACTTGTAGTATTCGGGTTCGCAGGAGACCGTTTCGCGCCGCCAGTCGAACATTGCGCCCATTGAGCGCATTTGTTTGCGCATGCGCACAATATTATCGCGTGTGCGTACCATGGGGTGGATGCCGCTTTTGATGGCGGCGTTTTCGGCAGGCAGGCCAAAGGCATCAAAGCCCATTGGGAACATGACGTTGAAGCCGCGCATGCGCATATAGCGTGCACGGGCATCGGAGGGGGTCATGGCGTACCAGTGACCGATGTGCAAGTCGCCGCTGGGATATGGCAGCATGGTCAGGGCATAGTGTTTGGGCTTGCCAGGGTCAATATCCGCATTGTACAGGCCGTCCGCATCCCAACGGGACTGCCATTTTTTTTCAATTTCAGTAAAGTTGTAAGGCCGGGTCATTCTTTCCTCGCTCGTGGTTCAAATGAAAACAAAATTTTCTTAATATGTGTCAGCGAATACTGCGCTGACTGCGTACAGGTATGGGGCGAAGTTGCGGGGAAAATCGGGTAAAACCCGCAAGCAAAGGACCAGCTTTTTGAAAAAATGTTTTGATTTTTCTAACGATCTTTTTCATTGGAACCTCCTGGCAGGTTTCTGCGCGATCAATGCCGGACCCGGGTTAATAAAAAAACTCTTCGCCCATAACTGGGACGAAGAGTTATCTCCGCGGTACCACCCGGTTTGCCAGCAATAAAGAACTGGCCACTTTGGTCTGCTATAACGGGCAAACCCGGCGCTGACTACTTGATTCACCAGCACAGTCTTTCACGACGTGCAGGGTTGACTGCTGCGTGAATGGCACGGCGAGTTCAGTCTTGTGGGCATCCTTTTCGGATGCGCGCTCCCGAGGGGCGCTGTGTTGGGCTTCCACCTCACTCTCCCAACTCGCTGACGGGATGACTTACTACTCCTGCCCGACTTTCTTTAATTTACTACCATTTGGGGCAGGTCATAAACCTGCCCCAGCGTTTTGTGGACCCAGAGGGATTCGAACCCTCGACCTCCTCAATGCCATTGAGGCGCGCTCCCAACTGCGCTATGGGCCCTAAAGCGAAGGGTATTCTACATGATAAACAGAAATTCGTCAACCAGTGGACCTGAGGGGATTCGAACCCCTGGCCTCCTCAGTGCGATTGAGGCGCGCTCCCAACTGCGCTACAGGCCCAACTTTTTAGCCTTATGATTCTATCTGATGCGTGGGGGAATGTCAAGAAAAGTATCGTGGCAGTTTTGGAGCGTTGGCTACTGTTTAACTGCTGGCGCCGCTATAGCGTTTGATGCCCAGCTGCCATACCTGCATGGCGAACAAGAAGGCGGCGGCACTTATGCCCAGGAAGCCCAGCACCTGGGCAGGACTCAATTCGCCGCGCAGACCCTGGACGGGGACCGTGGTGGCGACGGCGATGGGGATGATAAAGGTGACGATGATGCGCAGCCAGGCGGGGTAAACTGTAGCGGGGAAGCGCCCGGAATCGAGCAAGGCTTGCAGGATGGTGACGTTGTTGTCAAACTTGGTGAACCAGAAGGTGAGCGCGATCAGCACCACCCACAGGCTGTAGAGCACCAGCCCGCCGGAGAGCACCAACACAAAGAAGGTCAGCAGGGAGAGCGGGCTGGATATAGAGCCGCTCATGCGCGTGCCCACGACGATCAGGCTGCCAGAAAGCAGTACCTCCCAGCCTCTCCAGATGGTGATGCGCGAAAAGCTGACCATGAACAGGCTGTTAACCGGCTGGAGCAGGGTGTAATCCAACGAGCCGTCGCGCACGGAAGCGTTGAATTTTTCGGTGTTTGGCCAGATCAGGGCGGCCATGTAGGTGTTCACGAGGCGGAAAACTCCGAGCAATACGATCAGTTCGCCGATGCCCCAGCCGCCCAGGGTTGTGGTATTGCTGAAGATGATATTCAGGCTTAGAAATTCCCAGCCCAGCCAGACCAGGCTGAGGAAGATGTTAATCACCGTATCGGCTCGGTAGGCCAGCGACATCTGGATGTTGATCTTGAGCAGGGTTTGCAGCAGTTTAAGGGTTCGCATGGTCAGGCCCCCACCGCCGAAAAACGCTTGACGCCCTCGCGCCAGGTCCAGGTGAATAACAAATAGGAAACCACCAGCCAGACAAGCGCGGAGGCGAAGCCGGTGACGATTTCTGTGGGTGAGAGTCGCCCCAGAGTGAGCTGGATGGGGAAGTAGAGTATGAGTTGGAAGGGCAGGTAGCGTGCCATCTGCTGGACAATTCCCGGCATGAGCTGAAGCGGTACGAACTGGCCGGAGAACAGCACCAAAATGCTGTAATAAAATTCGTGCAGTGCCCAGACGCGCGTAGTCCAGAAGGCGACGCAGGTGATCGCACCACTTAGCAGAAAACCGATGGCGAAACCGAGGATGACTGCGGGGACGGCGAGGATTGGTCCCCACCAGGGTGTGCCGGTGTAGTCGGGGCGGAAGAGCAGGCATAGCACGCCCCAGATGGGCAAGAAGGCGAGAAAGTTGAGTGCCTTGTGGGCCAGGTTCGTCACCAGGGTGTTGGTGAGCATGGGGTGAACGGGACGGATCAACTCACCCGCCAGGGTGCCATCCTGTATCTTGTAAGCGAAGATATGGATGGTGATGTTGCCGGTGAGTTGGTCGATGACCAGCAGGGTCATGTAGTAAACGATAAAGTCGTTGGCAGTCATGCCGTTGACGCTGCCGTTGCTGCGTGCCACAGTGGTCCAGACGGCCATGTAGATGATGGGCGAGACCAACCAGTAGAACAGGTACATGAGCAGGTTGGCGCGGTACTGCCAGTTTTCCGCCCAGTTGACCTGCCAAAAGTGTTTGAAAATGTTCAGCATGTTTCACTCATTGAAGGCGCGCTCAATAACCGCCTCGATGGGCGGGTCGGTAATGGTAATGTCATGGACAGGCAGCTCGGCCAGCATGCGGGCGGTGACGGCGGTGACATCTTCAGCGCTTACCTGGATATAACGCTTTTCACTGTCCTCTTCGTTATCCACGGGGGTGCCGTAGCGTTCCAGGTTATGAGTTTCGGCGTCTGAGAGGAGTACGCCGATAAGTTTGTAGGGCGCAATGCGGCGCGAAAGGTCAACGATGCCGCCGTCATATTTGAGCTGTCCCTGGTGGATGATGACGATGCGCTCGCACAGGGCGGTCACATCTGCCATGTAGTGGCTGGTGAGCAGAATGGTGGCCCCGCTGCGCCGATTGTATTCGCGCAGGAATTCACGGATGCGTAACTGTCCGCTGATATCCAGACCAATGGTTGGCTCATCGAGAAAGAGAACTTTGGGACGGTGCAGCAGGCCAGCGGCGATTTCGCACTTCATACGTTCGCCCAGCGAGAGATTGCGAACAGGTTTTTTTAACAAAGGGCCAAGTTCCAGCAATTCGTCCAACTCTTTAAGGGTGGCGTTGTATTCGTCATCCGTCAGGCGGTAAATGGCCTGGTTGAGCAGGAATGAATCCGCGGCGGGAATATCCCAGGAGAGGCGGTTGCGCTGGCCCATTACCAGAGTCATGGATTTGAGATAAGTGTTTTTCAGTTCCCAGGGGGTAAATCCCAACACCCTGGCTTTTCCTGCGCTGGGATGCAGCAATCCGGAGAGCATCTTGAGTGTTGTGGTTTTCCCGGCGCCGTTGGGGCCAAGAAAGCCGACAATTTCACCCGGTTGGATATTGAAACTTACATTTTGTACAGCGCGCACATCTTTGTATTTGCGTTTAAAAAAGCTGCGCATGGCTGCGCCAAAACCAGCCTCGCGCTCAGGCACCTGGTAGGTTTTGCTCAAATTTTCAACAATAATGGCTGGTTCGGTGGGGGGCATACGGTTGGCGCTCCTGGAGATGGTTGGAAAAATAATTCTAACATAGCTTAGCTGAGAGGAGTTTTACCCCACGTGGCAAATATGAACAAAAATGCGTTTTCACAAAAGCAGCATATTGAAAAGGAGCTTATTATTGGATATGATGTATGGGTATCAAACCAAATCTTTTAAGCAAAGAGGCAAGCATGGCAGAAACCAGTTCCGCTCCCACCTACCGAATCACTGATCTGAAGGAAACCGACCGCCCGCGCGAGCGGCTGGCTGCGCTGGGGCCGCAGGCGCTTTCCAATGCAGAATTAATTGCTATTTTGCTGCGTGTGGGTGTGCCGGGTGAGAATGCTGTGCAGGTCGGGCAGCGTTTGCTGAACAAATTCAGCGGGATCAGCGGGCTGCACCGCGCTCCGCTAGCAGAGATGTGCCAGCAGCACGGCATTGGTGAGGCAAAAGCAGCGCAAATTAAAGCTGCGATTGAGTTGGGCCGCCGCCTGACGGTGGAAAACCCGGAAGAGCGAGCCAGTATTAACTCACCGGCAGATGCTGCTGCGTTGGTGCAGTACGAGATGAGCGCCCTGGAGCAAGAACATTTGCGCGTGATGCTGTTAGACCGGCGCAACAAGGTTCTGGAAGTGGTGGAGGTTTACCGCGGATCGGTTAATTCATCGCAGGTGCGAGTGGGGGAAGTTTTTAAGGAAGCAGTGCGAAAGAATGCTTCCGGTATTATCGTAGTGCATAACCATCCGAGCGGCGACCCAACGCCCAGTCCGGATGATGTGGCTGTGACGCGGGCGATTGTGCAGGCTGGAAAATTGCTGGATGTGGATGTGCTTGATCACCTGGTGATCGGGCAGGGAAGGTGGGTTTCATTGAAGGAGCGCGGGCTGGGGTTTTCTTGAACCAGGTGAATATTCGAAGCCTTTCAGACAACATCAAAAAGACCCGCCATCACGCGATAGCGGGTCTTTTTGATGTTATCTATGCGTTCTGTATCAGCAGGTTAGTTACTTTTTCCGTTTGGGTGGCATCCGATACAGTTGGATATATCGCTGATATTCTTTTCAGCATGTTTGGAAATCATCTCTTGCTGGTTATGGCAATTGAAGCAGGTCCATTGTACCAGTGTGCTGGGGTGGCAGTTTGAACAAACACTATTGGCACCCTGATGATTCATAGGGAAGGTGTGCAGGCCAGTGTAGGTTGCGTTCCAATTGCTGGTGGTGTGGCAGGAGGCGCAATCGGTGCCAAACACTCCGGCATGAAATGCGGGTTCATTGTGGCAGCTGGCGCATGCAGTAGGCGTGCCTTTATACACACCATTCCCATGACATGCGCTGCACGACTGGCTCTGATGCGCGCCGGTAAGCGGGAAGGCTGACTGGTTGTGGTCAAAGGTGGCGGGTTTCCAGGCACTGGTGGTATGGCAGGCATTGCACTGGGTGCCATATGCGCCAGCATGATGATCATCGGCTGCATGGCAGGCGTAACAAGTCTGCGGCGTACCCTTGAATACACCGTTGGTGTGGCATTTGGTGCAAGTTACACTGACGTGAGCGCCGGTCAGTTTGAAGGCGGCCAGGTTGTGATCAAATGTGGCGGGTTTCCAGGCGGAAGTGGAGTGGCAAGAACCGCAATTGAACCCAAATGCGCCACTGTGGGCATCCTTGCTCTGATGGCAGGAGACACAGTTGGATGAAGTGCCCTTGAACATGCCCGGTGTTGTGTGGCATGTAGAGCAGACAGCATTTACATGCGCGCCGGTTAATTGGAAGGCAGCATTTACATGGTTGAATGTGGAAGGTTTCCAACTGTTGGTGGTATGGCAGCTTTCGCAGGCGTTGCCCTCGGTACCGGCATGCACGTCGGTCTTCTGGTGGCAGCCGAGGCAGGTTTTGGGTGTGCCTTTGAATACGCCGTTGATATGGCACTGGGTGCATTGAACGGCGGTATGCTTGCCAGTTAGCTGGAAGGCAGTTGAAGTGTGGTTGAACGTGGAAGGCTTCCAGGCGGTGGTGGTGTGGCAACTGCTGCAGTTTGTGCCGTAAGTGCCCTTGTGGGCATCGTCACTGGCGTGGCAGGAGACGCAATCGGAGGGCGTGCCTTTATATTTGTCCGCTGTGGTGTGGCATTTGGCGCAGGTGACGCTGACATGCGCACCAGTGAGCTTGAAGGCGGCATTATTATGGTTGAAAGTAGAGGGCTTCCAGGCGGTTGAGGTATGGCAGCTTTCACAT
>JBBRWF010000133.1:0-9761 GCA_038249405.1 Anaerolineales bacterium | reverse complement strand
TATTAAACGGTTTGCCAACCTGCTCGTAAATCTGTTTTTCGAGAGATGCCAGCCCGGTTGTCAATTCTTTTGAGAAGGCGTGGAAAAAGTCGAGGTCGAGGCGCACACCGAGCATTTCCATCTCGGCAAGTACGCTGACCAACGGCATTTCAATGTCATCCATTAACCTTTGCAGGTCAGCGCTTTTTAGCTCTGATTGCAATTGCGGCATCAGGCGTAAACAGGTTTCGGCATCTGCGGCGGCATAGGGCGCAACGGATGTGACCGGCACCTGAGCCATTGAGATCTGATTTTTACCCTTCCCGATCAGTTCTTCAATATGGGTCATTTCTTCGCCCAGGCGGATGAGAGCCAGGTTTTTCAGTCCGAGGTGACGTGAGTTGGGATCAATTAACCATTCAGCGATCATGGTGTCAAAAGAAAGCGGCGAAACACGCAGCCCATGCCTGGCAAGAACCAGGTAATCATATTTGACGTTGTGCCCAATTTTTGGAATTCGAGGATCGGTAAGCGGGCCTGCCAGAGCCTCCAGAACCTGGGCGAGCGGCAGGTTCTGCGATTCGAGATGCCCTACCGGAATGTACCAGCCGTAACCGGGGCGGGTTGCGAGTGAAATGCCGACAATTTCTGCCTGCATTTCTGAGACAGAGGTGGTTTCAGTATCGAAGGCAATCAATTCGGCCTGGTTAAGCTGCTCAACCAGGCTGGACAAGCGTTCGACTGTATCCACAATTTCGGTTTCAGGGCCAGAGACGGCAGCAGTGACCTGGACGAGCGCAGCAGGCGCCTCTCCAAACAGGGAAAGCTGCGCGCCTTTGGCCGGTGCAGCCGGTGGTTTTGCGGCAGACCCGCCAGCGCGCAAGGTGGCAACTTTGGGGATAAGCGTGCGAAATTCCAACTCGCGGAAGAAATTTTCAACTTCATTCACATCAAATTGATCTGAGCGAGCCTGTTCCAGATCGAGCTTGATGGGCAGATCTGTGCGAATTTGCGCCAGGTTCTGGCTAAGATAAGCCATCTCACGGTTTTCTTCCAGTTTGACACGCACTTTGGCGGGGATTTGATCGAGGTGGGCATAAATATCGTCGAGGGATGAAAAGGTTTCAAACAGGCTTTGAGCGGTTTTTTCGCCCACCCCTTTGACCCCTGGAATGTTGTCAGAAGTGTCGCCGACCAGTGCCTTGTAATCCACCACGAGATGGGCAGGAACACCAAATTTTGCGCGCACGTCGTCATCGGTCACGAAATCCCTGGCATCTGCCAGTTTGCCGCCCTCGGGCAAATTAACCATGATATGGTCGCCCACAAGCTGAAGCAAGTCACGGTCACCGGTAATGATCTTGACGCCCAGACCCTGGGCAGCAGCCTGTTTTGCAATTGAACCGAGTACGTCATCGGCTTCGTAGCCTTCCATTTCCAGGCGAGGAATGTTGAAGGCATCAACCATCTGGCGAATACGCTCAATCTGAGGGCGCAAATCTTCGGGCATTTTGGCGCGCGTGGCTTTGTAAGCCGGGAAGAGCTGATCGCGGAAGGTTTTGCCCGTATCGAATGCCACCGCTATGTAGTCGGGCTTATCATTTTCGAGCAACCGCATCAACACTGTGGCAAAGCCGTAGATACCGGCTGTTGGCTCGCCGCTGGAGGTTTGCCAGCGTGAGCCGGCGGCGCCGCTGGTAAGGGCAAAAAAAGTGCGGTAGGCCAGGGCATGTCCATCAATAAGATAAAGTTTTAGAGGCATGGTGTTAATTTACCATAAAACAGGGTAGGTGGGATGAAGAAAAAAATACCCGGCAGGAAATCCGCCGGGTGACAAAGCAATACTGGATGTAAGAACGGAACTACAATCCCTGGCGCGAGCGCGTGAGCTTGATGTAATCGCGAACAAGCTTTTGGGGGTGCAGTTGGGGGCTGCCCATAATGAGATAACCCGGCGCCCAAAAGTCACCAGATGGGTTTTCATTTTTGAAACGCGGGAACTCGGCGAAAATACGATCAGAGGTATGCTGACGTATGATGCGCATGAGGTAGCCAGGAGCGGTGGACGGCGGCACCCGCACAACCCACTGCAAGTAATCGGGGCGAACAGAGATATGCTCGAGGCGCCAACCAAAAGCAACACAAATTTGCGGGATCCAATCGTTCAAACGCGCGGCAAAATCGCCAACGAGGTGATGATTACTGAAACGAGGAATCAACAGGCAGGCATAGATAAGGTTGGCAAGGACCGGCGAGGCAGGTTCCAACAGAATGCTGTGAGCTTCCAAAGACATTGGATCGGGCGAGGCCTGCGGGCGGGTCTCATTAATTGAGTTAGTATGTGAGTGGACTTCCTGCTTGCGGGTCATCTGCATTTCGGCGTCCAGCTCATATATGCCGCTATCCAACCTGATGTTCGTTTCTTGGGTTGGAGCCGGGGAGGCAAAAGTCTCATCCATGGCAGGCAAAGGACGTTTAATCTCTTCGCGTCGAATGGGCGGAGAAACTTCGCGGCTGAAATGCTCTGGCAGTGACTTTTCTTTTGTTACAAAAAAAGACGGCGGCAGGGAAACGTCAACCACATCGACATACTGCTCAGGAGCGGTAGCAGCTTTCTGGCCTAAGGAAGATACGCTCTTCACGACTGTCCTGGGAGGAATGGGAGGAGGCACATCACCGAGCAATTCCGAAATGGGGGGAAGCTCGTCATCCTCGTCATCATAGGCTGTCGGTGCAGTTACACTACGTAAACCGGCGGCCAGTACCGGGGTTAATTCCTGCGGCGTGGAGGCTGCATCTGGCGTTTTTTCCAATGCTATGATCGAGCTTTCAGCGAGGTTTTTAACGAGCTTGCCAGCCTGGGAACGGATGGTGCTGAAAGGCGTTTCAGCATCAAAGACAAGCGCCAGCATCAAGTTTCCTGTAATCCTGCGGGCATAGAGCATGTGCTGAGCTTCGGTGGCCTGCAGGCGCACAAAACGCATCATTTCACTATCACCTTCAGCATCTGAATAGCGTTGAATTAATTGGGTTAATTCCTGGGCAGCATCACGGGAAAGCTGCCCGGCATAAGCCCAGAGTTCATTCTGTTGAGTGATCAATGCGGCTTGCGCAGATGATTCCAGGGTAAGACGGGTAAGATGCTGGGCTGCCTTGCTAACATCTCTCAGCCAGACCAGGTGCGAGTTAGTATCGTCAGCACGCTGTCCAGCGCCATTCCCGTCTCGAGAAGGCAAGCCATAGGCTGGTTTTGTGCCAATCGCTGGCGCTAACAAACCTTCGACCAGACGCTCTAAATCGGGCAGCGAGACAGGTTTCACAAGGCTGGCAAGCGGGGACAAGGAAGCCGAATCCACCTTTTGCCCGGCGGCACCAACGATGATAAATTGTATTTCAGGCTTGACCTGCCGCAGAGCAAAACCGATATCCATCATGGAAAGTTGGACATCTTCCAGTTCGGTATCCAGAATCACCAGTACGGTTTTGTTTTTCCGAACATAATTAATGGATTCGGTGAAATCTGAAGTGGAAAACGCATCAAACCGCGCGGGGTCAAGACCCTGGCGGAGGTAGTTACCAAAACTTGCCTGAGGAGTAACAATCAGCAATGAGTGCGGCATGGATTAAAGTTTATCACGGTGGCAAAGAGCATACAAGCCGAAATTGAATTTTTTAATATTTCAATATCGTATCAAACTGCACTTTTGTTCTTGGTTGAGAGCCCCGAAGTTTGGTTCAATGAATGCAAAGCGCAGGTAACAGAATTAGTGCAGGGGCTGCCAGAAAAGGCAGCCCCTGCACAAGCCTAGGAAGCAGGTGGAATGGGACCGTTATAATTCTGCTGAACAGGTACGGCAGCAGGCTTGTTACGGAGTGTGAAGAAGCCGACAGCGAAGGGGATGGCGATCAGGATGACCGAAAGGCACATCAGACCAATCGCCAGCGGAGCGCCCATGGGTTGGGTGCTTGTATCTGTTCCAAGCGTGGTGGTGATCGGAACATTGGCAAGGCCCATGACACCAAAAAGACAAGAAAACAGACCCGGGCAAGCACAGCACAGTGTAGTGACGACAGTAAGAATTATCCCAGTGGTTCGGTTCATAGCATGACCTCCTTATAATTAAAACTTCCTGATAAGAACATCAAGAATAGTATACAACAAATTATTGCTTGCAATAAAAAATAGGACAACTAAAAATGGGGATTCAAAAAGTAACCTGCCCACAATAACTTTTAGTGTGTTACTGCGACATTGTTAATAGCACTAAATCCACTTATCAGGAGGAACCATGCAGAAAAACAAAGTGCTGTTTTGGGCGACGGTACTAGTATGCACTGCCCTGTTATACACAGCAAGCGGGGCCGTTGCACAGGGAGGGCTGCAATCCATGTGGAGCGGCAGCCCATCCAATTCCCAGCAGAACATTGTGACAGGCGTGATCCAGGCCAAAAACGGGAATGTATGGACTGTTGACGGCACGAATTACACGATTGATCTGCTTACGATGAAGGGTTCAGCGAACATCGGAGACTACATCGAATTAATTGTGTCCGTTGCGAAGAACGAGCCTGCTGCGCAGGCTTCCAGCCCCAGTATGACGCCGCCTTCCGGCACCCCGGATCCGAGCGCGACGCCCCCTGCAAAGCATGATGATAAAAATGAGGTTAAAGGCGTGGTGACTGCGATCACTGAGACCACCATCACCATCGACGGTGTGGTTTATAGCCTCAACGCCAATTCTGAATTCAGCAAGGATCTAAAGGTGGGTGACACTGTGAAGGTTGAGTTCTCAACCGCCAGCGACGGGAGGCTGCTCATCGAAGAAGCCGAGATGGTAAAAGCCCCGCTGCCCGCCGGCACTGAAACTGTTAAAAAACATTCAGATAGACATCATGATGATCAAGACGAGCAGGGTACTCCCGGCATGTCTGAAGGTGATCATAACAGCGTCTCTCAACACGAAGCTGCTGATGATGATGATGATGATGATGATGATGATGGATCGGGCGGTTCCGAGAATTCCGGGCATGATTAACATCCGTTAATTGTGCTGCCTTTCAGCAAGCTGATAAAAATTTCCCGCAGGTCAAGTTGACCTGCGGGAAATTTTTTTTTGCTGTATTTACTCAAGATGTGTTACTTTGCCCGTTATTAACCATCTCCGCCAGGAACATGCGGAGTGAAAGAACCCCGGGCCCAGACCTTCGCTCAAAATCGGAAGTGGGAGACAAACGATTTTTACGTGGAGTTTTGCGCCAAGAGATGGCGCAAAACTCCACAGGCGGGGCAAACATCCGATTTTCGCTCGCTGGATGGCCAAATTCAGGATGATTTTCACTGTTTTGAACTGCCCGTGAGTCAGTACTATTTGAGTAAGCTCGCCTGGTGCTAAGAGCGCAGTTTTGCGCCGAGTTCCTGTTCCAGGCGTTTGATGATGCGGCTGCGGATCTGCGCCGCGTCTTTATCGGTAAGGGTGCTGTCTGGCGACTGATAGGCCAGGGCGTACGCCAGCGATTTTTTACCCACTCCAATTTGCTCGGAACGGAAAACATCAAACAAGCGCGCTGAGGCCAGCACTTTCCCTCCGGTCTGGCGGATGAGTGCTTCCACACGGTCGGCAGGCAGGCCTTCGTCAACAATCACGGCGATATCTTCCAGGATGGGCGGGAAGTCGCTGACGGATTTCAAATCAAAGACTTGTTTGAACGCGCTCAAGACTGCTTCCAGGTCAAAATCAGCGGCTACTACCGGCGCGGAGAAGTCATAATTCTCCTGCACCAGCGGGTGCAGCTCACCGAAAACACCCAGTGCGATGGAGCCCAACACAACGGCCGCACACTTACCGGGGTGAAAAGCCGGGTGCTCGGCGGGGGCATAAGTGACTGCCAGATGCAGGCTCGACATGAGCGCTTCGATGATGCCTTTTAGATCATAGAAATCGAGCTTGACGCCCAATTTCGTATCCCAGGCCTGATCGTAGCGGCGTCCACAAAGGGCGATCGACAAACGACGCTGCTCAAGCGGCAAGTCATTTCCCTGCGGGATGAAAACGGGGCCAATTTCGAACATTTCGAGCGAATCAGAAAGGCGGGCGTTGCGCTCGACGACGTTTAAAACACTGGCGAGGACGCTACGGCGCATAACCCGTTTCTCAGGAGCGATGGGGTTTGCCAGCCGGACGTATTCCAGCGCGGGCACATCGGTGCCCTTTGGCAGCAGGCGGTTTTCAATTTCGGGAGCGCTCATGCGGTGCGTGATGACTTCTTGCAAACCCAGACCGGCAAGAATATCACGCACACGATCTTCCCGTTCCAAGGATGGATTGCCGCGCTGGGGCGGGAGCGGATCTGCCATGCGCGTTTCGGGGATTTTGTCGAAACCGTACAAACGGGCAACTTCTTCCATGATGTCGGCGACACCCACGATGCCTTCGCCTATGTCGGTACGGAAGGCAGGCGTTTGCAGGCGAACACTTTCACCAGAAACGACACACACGAATTCCAGACGGGTGAGCATTTCAGCGATTTCAGCGGCAGGGATTTTGACACCCAGTGCACGCTTCACGTCATTTTCGGTAATTTCGACCAGCGGGTCAACGGGCGGCAGCGGGTAGTTATCCACCATTCCGGGGGCCACTATTCCGCCGCTCCACTGCGCCATCCAATATAAGCAACGCTTCAAGCCGTCAACGGTCAATGCGGGATGTACGCCGCGCGAAAAGCGATAGGCGGCCTCGGAATGCAAGTTGTGCGCGTTGGCGGTTTTACGGATGTTGATGAAGTTCCAGGCAGCGGCTTCGAGCAAAATGTTGGTGGTGGAAGCAGAGATCTCGCTCTCCAGACCACCCATTACACCCGCCATCGAAAGAGCACCGCGCTCATCGCAGACAAGCACGTTGGATGGATTGAGGGTACGCTCAGTGTTATCGAGTGTGGTCAGTTTCTCCGCCGAAGCAGCAGCGCGGGTGATGATTTTGACCGGCTTGCTACCGGCGCGCGCGCGCAGCACTTCATAATCAAAGGCGTGCAGCGGCTCACCAAGCTCAAGCATGGTGTAGTTGGTGGCATCCACGATGTTGCTGATGGGGCGCATACCCGCCATCTTGAGGCGGCGCTGGACCCAGTATGGGCTGGCTTTTATTTCCACGCCGCGAATAAGCGCCAGGGTGAAACGTGGATTAAGGGTTGGGTCGGTAATCTCTATGCTAAGCTGGCCTTCAAGCGTTTCTCCTGAAACAGCCAGGTCGTAGTGGGGCTTTTTTAACGGCTGATTGGTGAGGGCGGCGACCTCGCGAGCGATGCCGAGAACATTGGCATTGCGGGCGTTATTGGGCAGAATGCTGACTTCGAGCACGGCATCGCCAAGATAATCTGCGAGAGGCGCGCCAACCGGGGCATCATCATCGAGGAAGATGACGCCTTCGTGTTCGTCAGAAATACCCAGTTCCTTCTCGGAACAGACCATCGAATACGAATCGACGCCGCGGATTTTGGCGCGTTTAAGCGTGGTCAAGACCAGACCATCGGCATGACCATCATAGATGGTGGCTCCTTCTTTAGCATAGGCCACCTTGATGGGTTTTGGCAAAGCACCCTGGCCCTTGTAGGGGTACAGGTTTGGTGCGCCAGTCAGAACGATATGTTCCTGCTGACCATCGAAAAGCCGGCAGAGCGTGAGGCGGTCTGCATTGGGATGCGGATCGACCGAACGGATCTCTGCTACAACCAGTTTTTCCCGGTCCCAAGAAATGCCATTAATCTTGAAACCATACTTATTTTCTCTGGGCATTTCCCAGCCCACATAATGGATTTCTTCAATTTCGAGACCCGAAACAGTGAGCTGGCGGGCAAGTTCTTCGATGGAAATATTAATATCAACGTAATCTTTTAACCAGGAAACAGGCAGCTTCATGCTGACCTCCTAGAATTGTTCGAGGAAACGGATGTCGTTTCCCCAGAAATAGCGAATGTCATTCATGCGATGTAAAAGCATGGTCTGGCGCTGGGGGCCCATGCCAAAGGCAAAGCCGGTATAGCGGCGCGGATCATAACCGCCGTTTTGAAGCACGGTTGGATGGACCATGCCGCAGCCTAGAATTTCGAGCCAGCCGGAGTTTTTGCAAACGGCGCAGCCCTTGCCACCACATACAAAGCACTCCACATCCACTTCGGCCGAGGGTTCTGTGAAGGGAAAGTAGGAGGCACGGAAGCGGATCCTGGCCTGCGGACCAAACATGCGGCGCGCGAAATCGGCCAACATGCCTTTCAAATCGCCGTAGGTAATGTTCTCACCCACCGCCAGTCCTTCGACCTGGTAGAACTGGACTTCAGAGCGGGCAGTGATCTGTTCATAACGGTAGCACATACCAGGCAGGGCAATGCGGATGGATGGAGGATTCTCGGGGTTGGCGGTTGAGAACTCGCGCATGGCACGGATTTGTCCCGGGGAGGTGTGGGTACGCAGCAGCAGAGGATTGTCGCCACGGTCACCGGCTTCGATGTAAAAAGAGTCCTGCATTTCACGCGCAGGATGATGCGGCGGGAAGTTGAGAGCCTGGAAGTTCATCTCGTCGGTTTCAACATCGCGCGATGTGTAAACTTGAAAACCCATTTCGGACAGGATATCGAGAATACGGCGCAAGGTCATGGTGGCTGGGTGCAGCCCGCCGCGGCGGGCAGGCCGCCCGGGAAGGGTAACATCCAATTGATCTTCTTCAAGAGTCTTTGCCAATGCGACTGCCTTGACTGTTTCTGCGCGCTGCGCAAAGGCTTGTTCGATGGCGAGCTTGACCTGGTTGGCGCGCTGCCCCACAATGGGACGTTCTTCCTTTGAGAGCCCGCCCATCTGGCTAAAAACATTCATCACGGGTGAACTGCGGCCAATATTGGAAACACGCCAGGCTTCCAGGGCTGCTTCATCGGTGATGGATGCCAGCGATTCGAGTGCAGCTTTTTCAATTTCGTTCAATTTTTCAAGCATTTTTGCCTCCAAAATTCTTGCACAAGGCGACGCCAGCCATTAAGCCGGTTGCTTGCCGTGTGTTAATACAAAACTCCCGTCCACACTGGGACGGGAGAAAATTCCCGCGGTACCACCCAAATTGACCATATTCTGGTCCACTTTATGCCGACAGTCATCGGCATCCCTGGTAACGCTGGGATTGCGGCTTGAACTACTTCACAAGAACTGTTTTCACTCAAGCGGCTCGAGAGGGAACTTCAACTGGGTGGGGTTGAGCGCAAGTCACAGCCATTCCTGCGCATCTCTGGCAACTTTCGCCAATCTACTTTCCTCTGTCAATGCTATTGGTTTATGTAGCCTTATTATCGCCAAAAACGGGCGGCTGTCAAGCCTAATACATCCGTTTTTACTCATGGGATGGGAGCACTTGTTGAATGAAACCATCTCCCCGGCCCCCTTTCAAAATCGGAAGGGGGAGAAATCGGCTTTTATGTGGAGTTTTGCGCCAAAAGCAGGCCGCCAAAGATCGGCGAAAACTCCACTTGCGGGGCACGCTACGCGACACGATTTTTATTCGCTGCGCGGCCAAATCCAGGATGATTTTCCCCGCCAAGGACATGCGGGGTGAAAAACCGATTTGAAGTGCCGTTAGTAAATACACACAACCTTTGGCGTTCAGTTTGGAAGTCGCGGGCGGGCAAAAAAATTATAAAAAACAGGGCAACCGTTTGGCTGCCCTGTTTTTGGTTTCGATTTAGTAATCCATTCCGCCGCCCGGAGGCATGGAAGGGGCCTTGTCTTTTTCGGGGACATCGGTGAT
>JBBRWF010000132.1:0-9817 GCA_038249405.1 Anaerolineales bacterium | reverse complement strand
GAGGCGATTGCAGGGTAGACGCCGTTCCCACCTCTTTTCTGCGAGAGTGTGGTGAATCAACGGTGAGGGCGGACGACCTGACTTATCAAAAACCGGCATCCTGAAGTGGAGCCTGATCCTTGAATTACAGTTGCGCGACAGTGCCGGACTTACACCGGCTTCGCCTTTAAGTCTTTCCCCGCATCCCGGAACAATAGCGGAAACGCATGAGGAAGTAAAAGACACCCTGACCGTTCTTTAATTGAGATTTTGATTGTATGCCTGCGAGGCAGGGACGTCAATAGGCTGGCGAAAAATAAGGATGAATGTCACTATTCCAGCCAGTACAAGCAGAATGTTGCCTTCGCGGCCAAGGGCCAGCGCCAGCCAGGGTAGGAAATAAGCCAGCCAGGCGCACCTTTCGCTGCGCTGCGCCAACCAAAAGAGCGGGACCAGCAGCAGGATGTAATCGTAATTTAGCAAGTATGGATCGACCAGCAGAGTCAGAACGCTGGAGATTGCCATCAAAGCGAAAGGCTGCATGAGCCAAGAGCGGTAACGCCAAAAGATCAGCCCGCAAAAGGCGAGCAGCAGGGCAAGACCAACCCCTGCGCCAACAAAGGTATTTGACTGCCCGGTAACCAGTTTGACCAGCGCCACTGACAGACTGGCGCACAACCCACAGGTTTGCACCCCGGGGATATCCCGATAGCGGCCAAGCGATTGGAGATAGGTTAACGGCCAGCGCGGGTCTGCCAGGAAACCCAGCCCCATCAAAATGATCAATCCGGCAGTGGTAAACAAAATTGCGCGGCGCGCGAAAGACAATTTTTCATAAACAAGCCAGCCAAACCCGGCCAGGAAGAGCAGCCCACCGATATGCGGCTTGAAGGTCATCAACAGCAGGGAAACGGCCGCCCAAAAAGCAGATTTGCGCTGGATCGCGGCCGGGAAAAGGGCGGCGCCCAACAGCACCGGCGCTGAGTACTGTCCCACAACCAGCAAGCCAAAGGCCGGGATAAATATCAGCGCAGCAAAAAGCCCCAGGATCCGCCGGATAGGGAGCCAAGCCGGCGTCAATAACCAGGCCGAAGCACAGAGCATGGCGATGTTGAGGAAAAACCACAGGCGCGCCGCAGCCTGGATGGGTAAAAGTCCAAGAGGCAGGGTGAAGAGCGCGTACCAGGGCGGATAAGGATAGGGATGGAAAATAAAATTGGGGGCGGTAAGGGCCCTGACAAAGCTCAACTGCGCCGGGAAATCGTAAATGGGGATGCCGTGTAAGAGAGCCCGGTCGGTAAAATACATTACCGAAAAATCCTGCAGGTAGGGGACCGCCAGGGGCGCAAAGAAAGAAATGGCGAGAAGCGCAGCAAGCGTACCGCAGAAGAGCAGAAAAATAACAAAAATACGCTTCATCACGAGACCCGGGCGATTTCTTTCAGGATGCGGGCCAAGTCTCGCCGGTAAAGGATATTAAGAAAATACCAGCTTAAGAAGCCTGGCAGACCCTTGGGCGCATAAAAAGCGGTCTGTTGAATCAATGTGCCAGCGGCGCGGGGCAGCAGCTTCCATTCGAGCCAGGCATCCCCAGAAATGTTTTGCCTTACATGCAGGCGCAGGCAGTCATCGCTCGAGAAATCGATGCCAAAATTGCGCAGCGCCCCCACGTGCAACAAACTGGTTGCGGCTTGCTGCCGGATGATCTTCATGACCACGCGCGGCTGTGCGGAAACCTGGCACTGGCAATAATCGATGAACATACCCTCATGCATAAGCTGGATGACATCTTGATCCTGCCGGTCGAGCCATACACGTTCCATGTGGGCCGGGTGTGTTTCCTGCAAAGCGCGATGGACAGAGGTTGTGTAGTCCAGCAACTGAATATCTGGAAAGATGCTCATTGGGACGCGATCGAGCACGAGGCTATCGTTTTGCAGTCCTTCCACAAGCGGGAAAGCATAGGAACGTTCAACCGGGGTTAACAGGTCGATAAAAAAGGCCATGAACCACAACGGAACCAGGGGCAACAACAAAGGTAGTCGATTAAGACCGCGAATGCGGGCATATTGATGCATGACATCAATGTAAGAATAGACATCCTGGCCGCCCAATTCAATCACTTTACCGCGCGCGGCAGGCGTGGTGAGGGCAGCGATAAGGTAGTCGAGTACGTTGCTGGTGGCAACTGGCTGGGAACGGTGCTTGAGCCAGGCAGGGCCGATCATCAGAGGGAACTGCTCGGCAATAAAGCGAATCATTTCAAATGAGACTGAACCTGGTCCAACAATCACCCCGGCGCGAAATTCCGTCACCGGAACACCTGCCTCACACAGGGCGGCACCGCTCTCAATGCGCGAGCGCAGGTGCATTGCCAGGTGCGGGTCGGCCGGGTTGGCAAGACCGCCCAGGTAGATAATATGGTCAACCCCTGCAGCCCGGGCAGCCTGTGAAAAATTACGCGCAGATTGAAGGTCGACACGGTCATAACTGCGCCCGGAAGACATGCTATGAATCAGGTAATAGGCAGCACTTACACCCTGTAAAGCATCCGGCAGGGTTTCGGGGCGGGTGACATCCCCGGAGACCACTGAGACGCGGGGATACCAGGTGCGGCCTTTGAGGCGCTCTGGGTGGCGCGCCAGGCAGCGCACGTTGTAACCGGCATCCAATAAGCGCGGGATCAAGCGGCTGGCGATGTAGCCAGTGGCACCGGTGACAAGCAGGGTTTTTTGCATGCTTTAGACTTTCGTGAGATGGGGGAACATCAGGAATTGCTGCCGAGCTGCAAGGCACGGTTTGCAATACCACGTGTCATACCATCGAAGATGAACTTATGAAAAGGCCACATGGCGTACCAATACAGGAATCCGAATAGACCGTGCGCATCAAAGTAGGCACTGGTGGTCAAAAGCGTCTGGCCGTTTTCCTGCGGATCGGCGCGAAACTCGAGCCAGGCTTTCCCGGGCACCTTCATCTCGGCGCGCAGGCGCATGCTGCGCCCGGGGGTAACCGCCTCCACGCGCCAAAAATCGAGCGACTCGCCGACCCAGATCTCATCCGGATGGCGGCGGCCCCGGCGCGTGCCGACCCCGCCAATGATCTTATCCATCCAACCGCGGATACTCCAGGCCCAATCCATATACAACCAGCCGCGAGCGCCGCCAATACCGGTGAACGAGCGAAAGACTTGCCTAGCGGGCAGATCGACCAGGCGCTGGCGCTGCTCAATATACATGCCTTCGATCACATCAAAACGATAGGGTTGAATATCCCCGGCACTGGTGACCAGCGCATCACTCCAGGATGATTCAATATCGCCAACCTCGATCTTTTTCAAGGCATAGCGCACGGCAGTCTCAAAATTGAGTAAAGCGACCTGTGGAAAGAGCTGCCTGGCCAAGCCATCGTTGACAATCGAGTCGGCGTGCAGACCTTCGATGAGGGGCAGGACGGCGTTATACGTAACGGGGGTGACCATGTGCACCCAATAGGCTGAAAGGTGCGGGGCGTTGAAGGGGGTAGGGAGAAGCCAGCGTTTGAGTTCGCGTACCCTGGCGTATTCCAACAGCATTTCAGCATAGGTCAACTGCGCGGGGCCGCCGATTTCGAGTAACGCACCGATACTCTCGGGCTGGCTGAGCGCAGCCACCAGGTAATCGAGCACATTACGGATGGCGATGGGTTGGGCCATGGAGTAGAACCAGCGCGGGCAGACCAGCAGGGGCTCGCGCTCGGAGAGGTAGCGCACCATTTCAAAAAGTACGCTGCCGGAACCAACGATCATACCCGCGCGAAACTCGGTAACGGGTACACGGCCCTGGCGCAGGATGTAACCAGTTTCGTGGCGCGAGCGCAGGTAAGGGGATAGCCTGGCGGTAGTATCGACCAGTTCGCCGAGGTAAATGATCCGTTCAAGACCGGCAGACCCGGCCGCGTTAACAAAGTTGCGAGCAACGCTCATGTCGCGGCCGGCATTAACCTTGCCACCCTGCATGCCATGCATCAGGTAGTAGGCGACTGAGACGCCCGCCAGGGCAGGGATGAGCGTTTCGGGCTGGAGGGCATCACCCTGCACCACTTCCACCTTATCCAACCAGGGACGACCCTGCATCCGGGCAACATCGCGCACCAGCACCCGTACCCGGTATCCCGCTTCGAGCAGACGGGGAATAAGGCGCCCGCCAACGTAGCCGGTTGCACCAGTAACAAGGATGGAATTGGTTTCTGTCATGGTGACAATATATCTCAAGTTGGAAAAGGATGCAACCGAGAATTGACAGAGATGATGGCTTTTATAAAGAGCAAAATCGCAGAAGGTGTGATGGACTGGCTGCCTTATCGTCAAGGTTGAATCTGGATGGACCAAGGCGCATCCAACCAATAAGAATGGCCCCGCATCTTTTGAAGACGCGGGGCCATTTGGTTCAGTGAGTGTTAATTGGTCGGGCCATTGCCGCCTTTGGGAGCGCGGGGTCTGCGATCACCACCAGCGGGGCCAGCGTGACCGCCGCCGAGGAAGCCGTGACCTGCTGCGTTGTCCTTGATGATCTGATCGGCCTGGGTTTGGGTGATAACGCCGTCTGAGACGGCTTGCTTGACATCCGCTTCAAAGGCGGATTTCATACCGGCCTGGAATTTGGCATGTGCAAACAGAGCATCATGAGCTTTTATGCCATCGGCCTGAGCCTGGGTGATCTGTCCACTGGCTACCTGGGCATCCAAATGGGCGGTTTTGATTTGCTGCCGGGCAGCCTGAAGCTGTTCGGTGGTGACACCAAGGGCTTTGGCCAGCAGGGCATCGTAATTGACACTACGTTCAACTTCGCGCAGCGGGCGGTTGGGCAGTCCATTGGCAGTGATCTGATCAGCCTGGGCCTGGGTCATCAGTCCCTGGGTGACAGCTTCTTTGAGGGCGGCTTCGTTGGCGGTCTGGAAGGCAGCCTGAAGTTTTTCGGTAGTGACGCCGAGGGCGGAGGCAAGTTCAGCATCGCGGGGAGCTCCATCCTGCGGGCCACCGCGTATATCTTGCGGCGAGGTGTTGGGGGCTGTTTGCGTGCCCTGAAGGACAGGCGCGCCAGGGGTGGGAGACTGTGGGCAGAGGCATGGCTGTAGGCAAAGACGCCTCCAAAGGCCATCAGGGCCAGTGCAGCTGAGAGTAGAAGGGTGGTTACTTTTCTTTTAGGCATATGTTGCTCCTTTTGGTTTAGATCCGGGGTTAAGGTTTGTGAGTGGTTCGGATCTATGCCCCCATGATAGCGGTCACTTGTTAATTTCTTGTTTAGAACCTGTGCGGATTTTGTGGGGATCGGATTAATCTTTTTTCATATTGGAGGGTGCGGGTGTTCGCCCGACAGCCAAACATCTTAAAACTTGCAATGATACAATTGAATTCAAAACCATTAATTTGGGTGAAAAGAGAATCAGTATGAGCAATTACCAGCGCAGTACGCGGGAATGTTCGTTTGAAGAGTTAAGGCCTGAGTTTCAACAGGCGTTTCTTGAATATTTGAAGGTCCATGAGCTGGGTGATCTTGATCCTGCAAGTTACCTGTGCTGTGAGACGGTATCCACCCTAAAAAAGGTCAGCGGGCTGCCCGCCTGGCTAAATGGCGAGCAGGAAGCAGTATTTTGTACTGCCATACTGCTTGGTCCCGAAAACCTGGTGTGGGCGCGCGCTGGGGGATCACAAACCCAGGCTGCACAGGTGCACGGCACAAGCTTATCCCTGCTAAAGGTTAAAGAGGTCACTTCGATCATGACACTAGACACTGGCCTGGAGATTTATGGATTAATGATTGACACAAAAAAGGTTGCGCGCGGCAGCATCTACCTGGGAGAAGACCCGGCAGCCAAAAAATTCTACGAGGCTACCATCCGGGCGGTTGCAAAAGCCAACCCCAAGCCTGTTTGGAAACTCCCCCGCTGGTTGGGGGGAGGGTAAATTTCGCTGCGACATCCCACCGGTCAAATTTGATGTAAAATCACCTCGTGAAAAATACAATCACCGAGCAAATATCGGCATCCCCTCTGATCTGGATTTCCGGCGCATTTATGGCAGGCGTTGCGCTGGCGAGTGTGTTTGCATTCTCCACACCGGTCTGGTTTGGTTTGGCTTTTGTGAGCCTGCTAGTGGGGCTGGGATTGCGCCGCCTGCGCCCACAGGCGACGTTCTCTATTTTACTTTTGCCGGGGTTCCTATTTCTGGGGGCGGCACGCTACCAGATGGTCCAACCGGTAATCACACCGCAGTCCATCGCTTATTACAATGATTTGCAGCAAAAAGTGTATGTGACCGGCACCCTGATGGAGCCGCCGGATATTCGCGATACTTATATGAACCTGCATATGCAGGTGGTAAAGGTTGACACAGGGCAGGGCGATATACCTGTGCACGGCGTTTTGCTGGTTCGAGTATCGAACGAGTATGAAGTGCAATACGGCAATCTTTTGCGCGTGCGCGGCAATATCCAGACTCCCAAGGAAAACGAAGAGTTTTCATACCGCGATTACCTGGCCACGCAAGGAATATATTCCACGCTGAGCACCAGCACTGTCACGGTTCTACCGGGGGACTATGCCGAGCCGTTGTGGGGAATGATCTATCGCATCAAAGACAGCCTGTTAAAGAATATTTACAAGCTTTTTCCAAACCCGGAAGCGTCGCTGGTGGGGGGCATTTTGCTGGGGGTGGATAAAAATATTCCGAGCGAAGTACAGCAAGCTTTTCAGAACACGGGAACGGCGCATATCATCGCCATATCCGGCTTTAATATTGCCATCCTGGTAGCAGTCTTTCTGGCGCTCTCCTCGCGTGTTTTAGGCCCGAAGTGGGGAGCAATCAGCACCATCCTTGTAATCGGTTTTTATGTGGTGTTAGTGGGCGGAAGCGCATCGGTAGTGCGCGCGGGGATCATGGGAACGCTCTCGATCATCGCCTTACGCTTTGGCAGGCGCAACCAGGCATTGACCACGCTGGCTGGCTCGGCGCTAATTATGGGGGTTGTGCATCCCTACATCCTGTGGGATGTCAGTTTCCAGCTTTCTTTTGCCGCTACGCTGGGGCTGCTGCTGTATGCGCAACCCATGCAAGCGGCGGTGAGCACTTTTTTAGCACGCTACCTGGCGCCAGACAACGTGGAAAAGTTTGTGGCACCGATCAGTGAATATTTTCTGCTGACTTTTGCCGCACAACTCACCACCCTGCCAATCATCATTTATCACTTTGGACGGCTGTCGGCGGTAGCGTTCATCGCCAACCCGCTTGTCTTGCCTGCCCAGCCCGCGTTGATGCTGCTAAGTGGGCTGGCGGTTGTGCTGAGCCGCGTGTATATGCCGCTGGGGCAGGTGGTGGCCTGGGTAGCCTGGCCTTTTGCAGCGTATACGATCAGGGTGGTGGAATTTTTTGACCGGATACCAGGCGGCGTTTTGGTACTGGGCAGCTTTGGGCTGTTGACGGCCCTGTTGTGCTATGTTTTATTATTTGGCGTTTCACTGGCCTGGCGGCGCGTTAAAGGGACACTCACTCCCGCTTTCACCTTTTCGCTGCTGGCAGTCTTTGCCGTAATCACCTGGCGCTCGGTGCTCAACGCGCCCGATGGGCGGTTACACGTCACCTTTCTTAATGCGGGTTCCGCCGACAGCGTTTTGATCGAAACACCGAGCGGAAAGTTCATCCAGATCAATGGCGGCGAAAGTCCTTCTGTGCTTTCCGACCAGTTGGGACGCAGAATTCCCCCGCTGAGCCGCGGGATTGACCTGCTGGTGATTGCTTCGACACAGGAAAACCAGGTGGCAGCCCTGCCTCGCACCCTGGAACAATACCGGCCAAAATCCGTGCTGTGGGCGGGTAATGCACAGGCATCTTTTTCTTCCGGGCGGCTGGATGATTGGCTGACCACCAATCGCATTAAAATCGAGCAAGCAAAAACCGGAAACGCCTACAGCCTGGGCGACGGGGTTACGCTGCGTGTTCTGGCAGTGTCAAACCGAGGGGCTGTGATTAGCGTTGAGATGGGGAATTTCAAGGCTGTTCTGCCAATTGGCGTGAACTTTGATATTTTTGCGGAATTAAAAAATGGGCAGGGGCTTGGGCCGGTAACTGCACTATTAATTTCAGAAAGCGGCTACGGTCCGGCCACCCCGAAGGAGTGGCTGGCAAACCTCAAGCCACAGGTCGCGATTCTGAGTGTGGCGGCCGCCGATCCGAATGGACTACCATCCAAAGACCTGGTTACAAGCCTGGAAAAGTCGACCCTGCTGCGCACGGATCTTTACGGCTGGATTGACCTCTTAAGCGATGGAGAGCAGATGCTGATCACTACACAAAATCAGAAATAATCTTTACGAGACCGTGCGGGACGTTAAAGTGTCCCGCGGCCCACTAATGCCGTTTTATGTCATTAGCAGCAGGGAACTTTATGCGGGAGCCGCTCAGATGACCATCGAAACATGTCCTTACCTCAAAGACCCATCCGGGCAGGAGCATGCGCTGGATGGAGAAATCAGTCGTCTTGGGCGCGGCGTGGAGAATGAAATTGTGATTGTGAGCAAACGCGCCTCGCAGGAGCACGCGCATATTCAACGCGAGGGACGGCGAGTATTTCTTGAAGTTATAAGCAGCACGAACGGCACCTATCTGAACGGCGAACGCATCCTGGGAAGGACTGTGCTAAAAGATGGCGATCGGATTGGGATTGGCGAGGTAAATTTTATTTTCCACGATCCAGAAACAACGATACGCGAAACGCCCTTCCCTGAGCTTGAAATCAACCAGGCGGCCGGAGAAGTGCGGGTCAACCGGCAGATTGTGACACTTTCACCAAAGGAATTCAGCCTGCTGGCTTTTTTGCACCAGAATCGCGGCAAGGTTTGTTCAAAAGATGAAATTGGGCGCACCGTATAGGCGGAATACCAATTGGGAATTTATGATTACCAGATTGAAAACCTGGTGCGCCGCCTGCGCACGCGGATTAAGACTGACCCAAACTCAGCCCAACTGTTGATCACCATGCGCGGGCTGGGCTATAAACTGGTTGGCGTGCCAGGGAATGACGGGTAAACCACGATAAGCTATACCCAACGCGGCGACAAATTGCGTTCTTTTTCGAATGGAAAACCGAAATTTGTGCCCGTGGGTATAATATTAGCTGATTGTTAGCTATTCAATAGGCAAGTAAATTGGCCCGGGGGTATGATAGGCACAGATCAAAAAGTTAGCGTGGAAAATACAGGATGTCCCCCTCGACACTTGAAGGACAAATCATCGGCAAATATCGCGTGCTGGAAGCGCTGGGGCGCGGAGGCATGGCGCAGGTTTACCGGGCCTAGCACCCTCAGCTGGACCGCTATGTGGCGATGAAAGTGCTGCGGTCTGACCTGGCTGATGACAAGGAATTTCTGGCGCGTTTTCAACGGGAAGCGCGAGCAATTGCCAGCCTGCGGCATCACAAAATTGTGCAGGTTTTTGATTTTGATGCCCAGGATGAACTGTATTACATGGTAATGGAACTGCTGGAAGGCGACACGCTGCGCGCGCGGTTAAATCATTACCGCACCCAGGGCAAGCGCATGCCTTTGAACGAAGTCATGCGCAGTATGAAAGATGTGCTGAATGGACTGGGGTTTGCGCACGAGCAGGGCATTATCTTTTTCAAGCGAGCAGAGCCGATTGATGCCCCGGTCTCAGTGGAACCAGTAACATAGGACTTACGCAAGATGAACAAATTGACGGTAGATGAAAAAACGGTTATTGTTACAAAATGATACCGAAAAAAGAACGCGTTACCCGTTTAGCTTACTGTCAATACTTGCTGGTTAGTCAAATCAATTACACACT
>JBBRWF010000131.1:0-9854 GCA_038249405.1 Anaerolineales bacterium | reverse complement strand
TCTGTCGGCTTGTTTTGTGTCTGCGCTGACGGCCCGCCCGGTTCTGTTTACTCCAACTGCGCCCCCAACAGCGACTCTATCGCCAGTTCCGCAGCCACCTTATCGAGAAACGGTTTACTATGTAGCCACGAATGGGAATAATGCTCACACCGGCACCTTGACCCAACCCTGGCTAACCATACAGAAATGTCTGGACCAGGTTCAACCTGGAGATACCTGCGAAATCCTGGAAGGAACTTACGCTGAGGCTCTGATTCTGAAGTTTAGCGGGATGCCTGCAGCCAGAATCACTCTAAAAAACCATAACGGTCAAGTGGTCACAGTCAATTCTGGCAGCGCGAAAACAATTGTCACCGGAGGCCGGGTTGATTATTACACAATCGACGGATTAAATTTGATAGCCAGTTTTGTGCCCGAAAATCAGTCGGATGCCTCGATTAATTTGGGTAAAAATGTTCCTTTTTCAAGAACCGATAAAACCGCTGGGAATCATGGTTTTGTCCTGAGGAATTGCTATATTGAAGGCGCAATCTATTTTCACGGTCATTCCAATTTAGTCGAAAATTGTGAATTCAACGGGAAGAATCTCTACAAAAATGCCTTAATGGATAATTATGCCAGCAGCTACGATAATGTTTACCGCAATAACACACTGTATGATTACACCGTAAGGGGAATTTGGTCTAAAGAGGCTACCAATAATATTCTAATCGAAGGAAATACAATACACGATGTTCAGCATGGCATCGACTGTGATGGGGCGTTTGTCCCCGTTTCCAATTGCAAAGTGATTAATAATCAGGTTTACAATATCGGCGCTAGCGAATGGGGCTCGGGCATTTTTCTGGAAAACTGCTTTTATTGTGTCATTCAAGGCAACACTATTCACGATATTCACGATGGGGCGGGCATTTATGCGATTAACTATGGGAATGGCGATTCGACAAACTGGTATACCTTCGACAAGATTGAGTACAGAAACCAGCGTGTGAACATCAGGGTCAGCAACAATCTGATCTACAATTACCAGACTAGTGCAGGAGTATATGTCACCAGCGTCAACGGGCTGGTGATTGACCAGAATACTTTCTATACCCTTAGCGCCATTCCCGCAATTGGATTACACACAGAGCAAGATGCAAAGGGGGTCAGTTATGCGCCCAAAGATGAAACCATCACCAACAATATTTTCTTCGGAAAAGGCGTGAAATGGTTTAGTCCAACGACAGGGCTATTCTCATCTGGCAATTTTGAGGGCGATCCATGGTTTCTTAATCATCCCGTAGATTTCCGTCTAAAAACCAATTCTCCAGCCTGTACAGCCGGAGTGGGTGGCAGATACGCTGGCGCATTCCCCTGTCAATAGCAGGTAGACTCAAGCAAAATGACCAAATTACACTACCACTAGGTTTTAAGATGATTGTCCTTCGGGAGGTTCGCGGAGGCCAGGACCTCCCGGGCATGTGTTTGCATATTTACTATCCTAAAATAGTCTGCATATAAACGTAATACTTCGCTCACCAACTTCAGTTTTTCGTCTTTTGAGAGGTTCATCGCCGGAAAAAATGCCAATTCCTGAATATCCTCCCGCCCCAAAAAATCAAGCGGATGGAGTAGCAAGGAAGGCTGTGTTCCGGTCAAGCGGCACATACCCAGCGCGAACCTGAAATATAGAAGCGCCAAGACAGGAGAAAAGCTGCCAAGATAAATGATGTAACTGACGTGAAAAGGAATCTTGAAAATCGGAATCGTCGTGACGGGAATCTCAACCATCTGCTGGTTTGACTTGCCACCCTTTTGCGGCCACAAGTAAGGTTTGACAGGTTGAAACCCATCTTTGAAAGATCCAAATAAATTATCGCGCTGGCTTTTTTCTTCTTGATTAAGCCGGGCGGTCATAAAATAATATAGTCTGGCCAACGGGCCAATATAGGTTGGCAAAGTGGAAGCGTCATATTGGTAGCCATGTCGAAGGAGGACATCGATTACCGTTTGAGAAACGCTGAATCCAGGACCACGAAAACCGATCGGCTTCTGGCCGGTTACATCTTGAATAGCATCTTCTGCGCGTACGATTTCAGCTTCGACTTGTTCTTCGGTGTAAAGATGTAACCAGGGTTCGTGATTGAAAGAATGGTGACCAATTTCATGCCCCGACTCGGCTAGAGAGCGGAGCGCCTCCCGGTTTTTCTCAAGAGCGGCATCTTGGCCTACGACAAAAAAGGTAATTTGCAAGTTTCTTTCTTTGAGAAAATTCAAAATCCTTGGGACGACAAGATCCAAATACGATGGAAACGTTTCCCAACCAGGATCTGCGTGAGTTTTCATGTAGGACCATTGGTTATCCAGGTCCAATGATAGACTGGCTAAAGGCTTGGTGTTACGCATAAGTTTCTCCTGATTGATGAATGAGAAGCCTGTTGAATTTTGACTTTAAGATTAGTTTGCCAGCGATTTTTACTTCCCGGGACAATCAGTCGAGTCTGGTAACCTTCACTTCCTTTGATCTGGCTTCTGTGCGAGGCGAGACCGGGGGATGTTTGAATGCTTTAATGGGTATCAGCCAAGATTTGCTCGGCAACTATCCTGGCCTGTCGACTGATTGACTCACCATTTGTTAAGGTTGGATAAATTTGGGCATTCGTGGACAAGTAGAAGTTTTGAATCGGCGAGCAGATAGATGGGAGGAGGCTGTACCCGTTCAACGGATGCAGGGGTTCCACATAGCGCGCGCGTTGAACAACAAAATAACGAATACAGCTGCGATCAAATTGGGGGAACATCAATTCCAGATGCTTGAGCCAGAGTTCTTTAATCTCGGCGTCTGACAACTTTTGCAAGGGGCTATCAGGAGCTGTGTACTTGGGCAAATAGACCAGATGATGTCCACCAACAAATTGAGGGTCAATATATGAAGTGGTTTCGATGATGCCTGTGAAAGGCAGGTTATCATCTGTCAGATTCAGAGTCCAGTAACCGGTTAAAGGCCGGTCCAAAACCATCAGAGGGCAAATAATCCCCAGATACCTGGTTTGGGTCAGAGAATCCAGATACTCTTGGCTGGCATCGGGAAGCAAATGCGGCGTGATGGGTATCGCCAGGGTGGAGATCAGTTTGTCAAAGGCCAGGAATTGACCATCGACCACCACGCCGCACGCCCGACCCTGTTCAACCACAATTTTCGTGATGGTCTGGTTCCGGTGGATTTTCCCGCCGGCGGCTTCGATGCGCTCGGCGAGTTTTTCGATTAAAGTACTGTACCCGCCGATTAAGTGGCCGGCGGCTTCTTTTTGGTTTGCTCCGCTGCGGGTGGATTTCATTCGAACCAGGCGCGCCCAGATATAGGTGGCGGGGGTATTGTCAAAACTGCCGTCGAACTTGGCCTTGAGCATTGGTCGCCAAATGTTGGCATAGGTTGTTCGACCGCTTAAACCCAGCAGCCATTTCTCCACGTTGATTTGCTCCAGGGCTTGCCAATCGTGCACGAATTGAGCGTAGAGGACGGTCAGGCCCAGACGGAAGCGGTCAATCCAGCCCAAAGGAGGAAACCGCAAGAACTCGAGAACATTGTTCATCGAGTGGATTTTTCCCTGGTAGAAGAAGCCCATCCGCGTTTCGCGAAAGCGTAGTTGGTCAGTAAGCTCCACATCGGCGCACAATTGACGTAAATGCGCGTCGCTTGAAAGAATCGCGTGATAGAAACGATCAACAGTAGTTCCATCTGCTAGGGTCATCGGTCCAGCCAACCCTCCGAGCATAGGCCCAGCCTCGAATATTTCCACTTCGACTCCCTTTTGTGAAAGGAAGTAACCGAGACAAACTCCCATGATTCCACCACCCAGAATGCCGATTTTCATTTTGTAACCATCCTTTCCCGAGCAAACAACCGATTGTCGTTAACCTGATTTCTTCCAAATTGTTGCTGCGCGGCCGAATTGATAATTTCAGCGATGTGCTCTGCGGCAACTCCCGTGCCGTAAATGGGCGGGTGTTCAGCCGGAGGTTTGAAATTGAACCAGTACTTCAAAATCAATTCCTGGTCAGCCCCAACCAGCTTATTCCAACCTGTCTCGATAGTCGCCCCCCATTCGCTTTCGTCCCGCAAAGTCAAACAAGGTCTGGCCAGGTAATACGCCTCGCGCTGGACCCCACCGGAATCCGTGGCAATCAAGCGCGCGTTTTCTTCCAGCGTTATCATATCAAAATAACCCACCGGTTCGATAATCCGAAGATGCTCTTCCAAGTGCAGGTTGAGATTGGCAAGCGCTTTCCTGGTGCGCGGATGCACAGGCAAGATGATTGTTTCTGAAGCCTGATTGAACGCGGCTATGATTTGGCTCAATCTTTCGGGCTCGTCGGTATTCATGGCGCGATGGATGGTTGCTAAGACGTAACGCTGCGGCTCAATACGTAACTGTTGCAGAATGTCAGATTTGGCGCGGGCCAATGGCCGGGCAGACAACAAAGCATCCAGCATCACATCGCCAACCCAATGGATTGAATCAGTCAGACCTTCAACGGCTAAATTTTGTTGAGCCGTCTGACTGACACAGAAATGCAAATCGGCCAGACGGTCCGCCACCAGGCGGTTGATTTCTTCGGGCATCGCACGGTTGAAGCTGCGTTCCCCGGCCTCAATATGTGCCAAAGGGAGATTTAATTTGCTTGCCACCAGAGCGGCTGCCAGGGTCGAGTTCGTATCTCCACGAACCAGCACCAGATCCGGATTTTCCTTCAAAAGCACATCTTCCATACCCAGCATGATTTCAGCCACCTGCCGGGTCTGCGAGGCTGAACCTACCCCCAGGTTATAGTCTGGGACAGGGATTTCAAGTTCATCAAAGAAGGTTTGGGACATACGGTAATCATAATGCTGCCCGGTATGCACCAGGATTTCCTGATGCTCGGCCCGGATCGCCCGGCTGACCGGCATAGCCTGGATAAATTCGGGACGTGCGCCAACGACGGATAAGATTTTCATACCTGAACATTCCTTGCGAACTGGATGAATATGCGAGCAGCAATAACTTGTTAATTGCGAGAAATTAGCAAAACTCCGATCCCAATCACCAGTGTACCCAGCAAGCGGTTCAGGGTGATTTGCTCACCGAACATCATCCAGGATGCCGCCAGCATGACGACATAATTAAAACTGGCAAAAGGGTAAGCAAAACTTAAATCAACGCGTGAGAGGGCCGCCAACCAGAAAACCGTCCCAACCAGATAGATGGCCAAGCCAAAGAAAACATTCAGATTGGTGGCCATCTGCCAGAGAATGGCAGGCAGTTGATTGAGGCTTAACGTAATCGGCCCCAGGCTGTTCATCCCTTTTTTGAGTAAGAGCTGCCCAGTGGCGCTGCCCAAAACGCTAATCAGGATATATAAAATCGCAATGTTCATTCCAGGTCCTTTGAGGGCGGTAAAACAACCGGCTAATCGCATAAATGTCTCACTTCATTTGCTCGAGTTTAAGCCCCAAGCTAAGGCGCAGGCGTTGGCGCAAAACCCACCTTTGAAACTTTAAATGAGAGATTATTGTTTGGGCGATCCTGGCCTTGGAGACTCCGTACATGCGCCGGTAAAGTGCAGCAGGAAACTCGGCGGCGTGATAGCCCTTGAGGAGCGCCTTGACCAGGATTTCTGTCCCAGCAAGGAAATCATTGGCTTCGAAACCAATCTTCTGAATGACTTCGGCGCGATAGACTCGAAACAGGCAGGTATAGGTGTAGATATGCCAGTCCACCAAAAAGCGATAAATCAGTGATGAGCCGCGGCTGAGAACAAGGCGATAGGCCGGCACGCCCACAACCTGGCCCTGTGGATGATAAGGGGAGGCGGTGACGAGGTCGATGCCGGGGAGGAGACAGGCCAAAAGCCCCGGGATTTCTGAAAACTTGTACGTCCCGTCACTATCTACCGTAACGATCAGGTCTCCATCGGCCAGGTTAAAACCGGTTCGAATAGAAGCACCCAGGCCCAGGTTGGTTTCATGCTTAAGAAATTTGAAAGTCACTCCGGTTTGAGGCTGGCCGCGAAAAGCTGCCTGCAATTTTTCAGAAGTTCCATCGCGGCTGCCATCGTCCACGAAGATGATTTCGGCTGAATGGACTTTTTCAGTCGCATTTTCCCAACCATGCAGAACCAGTGCCTCCACAACGGGCAGAAGCTCGTCGTGGAGTTTGGTCACATTTTCAACCTCGTTATAGCACGGGGCAATAATGGAGAGTTTCATAAATCACAAACTCGCCACAGCCCGGACGATGAAATCCAGATCAGCTCGGGTAAGGGACGGGTGAACCGGTAAAGAAAGCACCTCGCGGCAGGCAGCTTCGGCGACGGGCAGCACATCCGCGTAACCCAAATCTTGATAAAGAGGCTGTTGATGGATGGGTGTGGGGTAGTGGATGCCAACCCCCACGCCTTTCTCGCGCAGCCTTTGGGCAGCGTTATCCCGGTCTGGAATCCGAATAGTGTATTGATGGAAGACATGCTCACCCTCAAGGCGAACCTTGGGCGTCACCACGCCTTCAACCTGTGCTAATTTTTCAGATAGATAGGCCGCATTTGCGCGGCGAATCGAGTTCCATTCTTTGAGCTTGGCCAGTTGCACCAGGCCAACTGCTGCCGACAGGTCAGTCATGCGCATGTTATAGCCGAGGATGACATGCTGGTAAGTTTTTGGGCTGCCATGGTTTCTGAGCAAGCGCGCTCTTTCGGCGATTTGCGCATCATTGGTGACGAGCATGCCGCCTTCAATTGTGGTCATATTCTTGGTAGCATACAAAGAGTAGCAGGCGGTTCCAAATGACCCGACCGGGCGGCCTTTGTACAGGCCTCCATGCGCCTGACAGGCGTCTTCAATGATGGCGAGATGATATTTTTCGGCAATTCCAACAATAGCATCCATCTCACAGGCCTGGCCATACAGGTGGACCGGGATGATGGCTTTGGTTCTGGGGGTGATGCGCGCTTCGATTTCGGCCGGGTCGATAGTGAAATAATTAGGTTCGATATCAACAAAGACCGGGCGAGCACCAACATAGAACGCGCAATTGGCCGAGGCGATAAAGCTAAAAGGCGAGGTGATCACCTCGTCTGACTCGCCGATCTGATGCGCGAGCAGCGCCAGATGCAGCGCTGTCGTTCCAGATGAAACCGCCACAGCATGTTCGACTCCGCATAATTCGGCAAAGCGCGTCTCAAACTCACGAACTTTTGGGCCTTGAACCAGCTGTCCTGAGGTAATTACATCCAGAATGGCTTTTTGTTCGTCCGGGCCAAGAATGGGTTTAGCAATGGGAATCATTTCAAGCCTCCTTGGGTTCGAATTTCCAATCACAGGTTGAGCAATACCAGATCTGGCCCAGGAATTCCATCTTTCTGCCACACCGGCAGACGTAGCCGACCAGCCGGGCCGGGGAGCCGACCACCAGGGCATGGTCTGGCACATCCCGGGTGACAACCGATCCAGCTCCGACCAAGGCAAAACATCCAACCGTCACGTTGGGCAAAATGAGCGAGCCAGCGCCAATCGAAGCGCCATATTTAATCAAAGTTGGCCCAACCACCCAGTCGTCATTTCCCTTAAGTTGTCCATCCGGCGTAATCGCACGGGGGAGCTTGTCGTTGGTCAGACAAACTTGTGGCCCAATGAATACACCATCCTCAAGGGTCGCGCCGTGATAAATCAGGGCACTATTCTGAATTTTGACGTTATTGCCGATGCAGACATCAAAATCGACATAAACACCTTTCCCTATGATGCAATTTTGCCCAATTTGCACTCCTTCGCGAATCTGCACCAGATGCCAGACACGCGTTCCCGCACCGATCAGCGCCTTGGAAGAGACTTCTGCAGTGGGGTGGATACTGACGTTTTCGTTTGACATTTTTTCTCCTAGTCAATGAAAAGCTTGATTGAACGAAGATCAACAAGATCAGCATTTTATTTAGCTGGATTGTTTAGATCAAAAATAAATTTATCCTGGTTTTCATATAGAACTGGATAATGCTTTTTACTTCAATAATTATTAAATCTGGCGATTGCTCTACTTGGTAATTCGCAGAATTAGAGGGTGCGGTATACCGAGGGCCTATCACAAGCAGAGATGCACCTTTTTTCCCTAATGCTTCGATTTTGTCCATGTTCCAATCAACACGAGTCAACATCCAACCTTGGCGATTTGAGTAATAATACAAGACGGGGCTAAAATCGTAGCCGCCAACATGCTGAGAGTATTCTCCAACAACGATTAACTTGGATTGATCATTGGTATATTTTTGATTTCCTGTGCTAAAGCCCATCCTCACGTAACTGGCGTAGGAGATCGATAAAAAATTGTCTGAGACTTTATTAAAGGAATCATCATCACCCAAGCAAGTCATGACCCCAATGCGATACGGGGGTAAACTTGTTCTATGCCATGGTTTGCGTAAAATGATTTGAAAACAGCAATTCCTGTAACAATAACGGTTTGCGTAATCCCAGGCCCTGCAAGGGCTGAAGTTGGGAGACGCGAATAGCCAACGCTGGCCAGCTTGAATTTAAGTTCGCAATCAGCGGGGTTCCAAATAATTGTTCGGTAATGTGTTGGTGAAAATCCACACCAGCCCGAAGGCTTTAATCAATTTAATCCACAGGTATCTACGTGCGTCTTTCAGCATGCTCTTGACCTTGTCTGATGGTTTGGTACTCTAACCAAATTTCAAAAGAGACCAACCTATCAAAAATCGAACATTCATTTTTTGATTTCAAATAAGTAGATCGTGATGCCGACGAAGTGTTGTTCCTTGCTCATTTGCAAAGTCGTTCGTTTAGGGTCAAGGAAAAAGGTTTTCATTCGGCTGACGACTTCGGGAGTACCCCTCATGATGACCCAGAGACGGTCATGTCCTAAGACGCAATTCGAGACAGTCTCAGCCATAAGACTCTCACTTTTGATTTTTGAACTGAGGCCACACCCCGAGAGATAGCCGGGATAATACCAATCAAAGCCCTTGTGTTGGGTGCCTTCTTCATCCGGGGCGTAGATGGCCACATCGTTCCCCAAGACGTTTGCATGCACATAAGCGGCGGTTTCGCGCCATTGTTCGTTCACAGTTGCTGTGTAAAAGTCCTGTAATCCGGGCAGGATGACAATTAGCAAAGCGCAAAGAGTAAGGGTGACTGGTACCAAGCGGCGAATCCGGGAGATAAACACCGCTATCAGTAGGTAGAAAGCCGGGGCTGCGCAAATGGTGTAGCGGTCTTGAAAAACCGGAGAAAAAAGAGTGGAATAGAGAAAAGGCAAAATCAAAGGGCAGACGAACCAGAGCGTGACCAGGCTTAATTCATTCCTTTTCAGCCACAGGAACCGTTTTTGAAGAAACATTCCAGACAGATTTGAGAGCCAGGCGGCCTTCTTTTTGGAAAAATAATTAAGAAGGGTGCCAATTACCAAAAAGGTGAAGGCTGCTGCGAAGGTGGCGAGAATAAAAAGCCAGCTATGTTGGTAGTTTTGCGGAAATAGGTAATCATAAATAGTACGCAGCAGGTCTTGAAGCGAGGGAGGCTCAATCCAACCGAGGGCATTTCCCAAGCCAGTCGCCAGATTCCGAGATTGAATGGCAGGGAGAAAACTGGGGATTATGGCAAAGAAGAGCAATAATTGCGCTAAACCCCAGTGGATTAGTGTGTGCTTCTGGCGTTTCCAGTTGATCAAGTAATGAAGATATTCTGCTGTAAAGACAAAAATGGCATAGGTATGAGTGTAAAACAACAACACATTAATCAACGCATTGAGGACCCAGTGCCAGGAGCGCTTTGTTTTAATCGCTTGGATGTAAGAAAATAGCGAGCACAAAGTTATCAAGAC
>JBBRWF010000130.1:0-9863 GCA_038249405.1 Anaerolineales bacterium | reverse complement strand
GGCCAATTCAAACTGGCTGTTGTGCAGTTCGGCGTAGAAACCACCCTGGGCCAGCAGCTCTTCGTGGTTGCCCTGTTCAACGATATCGCCGTCCTTCATCACCAGGATCAAATCCGCGTCTCGAATGGTGGAGAGCCGGTGAGCGATGACGAAACTGGTACGGTTCTTCATCAAATTATCCATCGCGCGCTGAATCAATATTTCGGTGCGCGTATCAACCGAGCTGGTAGCCTCATCCAGGATCAAAATCTTCGGGTCCGCCAGCACAGCGCGCGCAATCGTCAGAAGCTGCATCTGGCCCTGCGAGATATTGGAGGTTTCTTCATTGAGCACCATGTTGTACCCATCCGGCAAAGTGTGCACGAAGTGATCAACATGCGCCGCCTGGGCCGCCGCAATCACTTCTGCGTCAGTTGCATCCGGGCGTCCGTAACGAATATTTTCCATGATCGTGCCGTTATAAAGCCACGTATCCTGCAAAACCATGCCAAACTGCTTGCGAAGATCAAAACGGCTGAATTCTCGAATATCATGCCCATCCACCAGAATGGCGCCGTCATTCACATCGTAAAAGCGCATCAGCAGTTTCACGATAGTAGTCTTGCCCGCGCCCGTAGGACCCACAATCGCGATCTTCTGACCGGGTTCAGCAACCGCCGAGAAATCGTTGATAATCGTCTTATCCGCGCTGTAACCGAAATGAACATCCTTGAACTCCACGCGCCCTACCGAATTCTCGAGTTCAACAGACTTCTCATTTTCGGGAACTTCCTCAGCCTCGTCCAGGAATTCAAACACACGCTCTGCCGCAGCGGCAGTTTGCTGAAGAACATTGGAGATGTTCGCCAACTGTGCAATCGGTTGGGTAAACGAACGCACATACTGGATAAAGGCCTGGATATCGCCAATCGTAATCACGTTGCGGATCGCAAGGTAACCACCCAAAATCGCAACCGCCACATACCCCAGGTTGCCGATAAAAGTCATCACCGGCATCATCAGGCCAGAAAGGAACTGCGACTTCCATGCCGATTCAAACAGCGTATTATTGGATAGGTCAAACTTCTGAATGCTTTCTTCTTCACCGTTGAAAGCCTTCATCACAATATGGCCGCTGTACATTTCTTCAACGTGGCCGTTGACATGCCCCAGGTAATCCTGCTGCTGCTTGAAGTATTTCTGCGACTGGCTCACGATCAGGCCAACGAAACCCATCGAAAGCGGAATCATGACCAGTGCCACCAGCGTCATGACCCAACTGATCGAAAACATCATAACCAGCACGCCGATAACCGTCACCAGCGATGTGATAATCTGCGTAAGGCTCTGGCTCAGCGTCTGGTTGACCGTATCCACATCGTTAGTGATGCGTGAAAGCACCTCACCGTGCGTAGTAGTATCAAAATAATCCAGCGGCATGCGGTTCATCTTTTCCGAGATATCGCGCCGGAAACGGTAAGCGATATTGGTAGAAACATCGGCCATGATCCAACCCTGCACATAACTGAACAGTGCTGAAATCAGGTACAAACCAAGCGTGATGAGGATGATCTGGCCGATATAGTTGAAGTCAATCGAGCCTTTTCCGCTCAACTGGGCCATCACGCCTTCAAATAGTTTGGTCGTAGCCTGTCCAAGGATCTTGGGTCCAACGATGTTCGACATCGTGGAAAAGATCGCAAAAATAAAGACGATTACGATCGCGAGTTTATAGTTGCCAAGATAGGCAATCAATTTGCCCATCGTGCCTTTAAAATCACGAGCCTTGGCAACCGGCCCGCCCACCATACCACCCATCGGGCCGCCGCCCATTGGGCCGCCGCGCGCGGGTTGTCCGGGTCTCTGCATCATGCTAATTCCTCCTTGGTGAGCTGCGACAGGGCAATCTCTTTATAAGTTTCACAATTGTCCATCAACTCGTGATGTGTGCCTTTGCCAACAATCCGGCCCTCATCGATAACGATGATTTGTTCAGCATTTTTGATCGTGGAAACGCGCTGTGATACGACCAGCAGCGTACTGTCGGCAGCTTTTTCCTTAAGGGCTCTGCGCAGCGCGGCATCCGTCTTGAAATCCAGCGCCGAGAAACTGTCGTCCAGAATGTAAACGGGTGGCTTTTTGACCAGCGCGCGCGCAATCGAAAGACGCTGCTTTTGCCCGCCGGAAACATTCGCGCCGCCCTGTGAAATCTCAGCTGCCATGCCTTCCGGCTTGGAATCCACAAATTCGGCTGCCTGGGAAATTTCAATCGCCGATTTCAGCATTTCCGGGCTGGCGTTTTTATCAGCGTAAAGCATATTGCTTTCGATCGTACCCGAGAACAACGCGCTTTTTTGCGGCACATAGCCAATCTTTTCGCGTAAATCGTGCTGGGTTACACTGCGGATATCAATACCATCCAACAACAGCTCACCGTTCGTCACTTCATAGAAGCGCGGTATCAGGTTCACGATGGTTGATTTGCCAGAACCGGTCGAACCGATTAAAGCAGTAGTCTGGCCCGGCTGTGCGGTGAAATTGATATCGTGCAAAACGTCTTCCTCTGCGCCAGGATAGCGGAAGGATACATTGCGGAACTCGACCGTACCCTTGAAGGGTGCCGGGAACTGCATAGGCTGTTTAGGGTCGTGGATTTTTGGCTCGGTCTCAAGAACTTCGGCAATACGGTCACCAGAGACAAACGCGCGCGGCAGAATGATAAACATCATCGAAAGCATCATAAACGCCATCACGATCTGCATCGAATATTGCATAAAGGCTATCATATCGCCGACCTGCATGTTCGCATCCGCTACCTGCTGCGCACCGAACCAGATGATGCCTACCAGCAGGATATTCATAATCAGCATCATCATCGGCATCATGATAACCATGATCCGGTTGATGAATAGGCTCACAGAGGTCAGGTCCTGGTTGGCTTTGTCGAAGCGCTTCTCTTCAAATGCCTGCATATTGAAAGCCCGGATGACCATCATACCCGAGAGGTTTTCACGCGCCACCAGGTTGATACGGTCCACCAGCTTTTGAATCAGCTTGAATTTCGGTAACGCTATCGAGAAGACCACAACGATCATACTGATAAGCGCCAGAACCGCCACGCCAATCAGCCACGATAAAGGTGAATCCTTCGAGATTACTTTGATCAAGCCCCCAATCCCGATCAGCGGCGCATAAAACGCTATGCGCACAATCATCATCACCACCATCTGGATCTGGGTCACATCGTTGGTAGTACGTGTGATCAGCGATGCTGTCGAGAAACTGTCAAATTCAGTATTGGAGAAGCTTTCAACCTTCTGAAAGATGTCACGGCGAATATCGCGCGCCATACCTGCCGCGATGAGAGCAGAGAGGTAACCTACAATAATGGTACACACCACCGAAAGCAGTGTCAGCAAAAGCATCCACGCGCCTACGTTATAAATATAGTTGTTCTGCAGCTTTTCGTTATCCATGCCAAGCGCTTTGTATTCGGCCTTGACAGAGCTGATGGCTGCCTGCGTAATCATGCTGTCGCCCAGCGCCGCGAATTTCTGGTCCATTGCATCGGTGATCTTCGCCAGCTGATCGGCAGGAAGTTTCGCCAGAACGCTGAACAAATCCATGCCGGGTGGCAGCTTCGTCACATCAAATTCGCCAAAAGCTGCACCCATCTGGGCCGCTTTGGCCGGGTCAGCCAGAACCTGCTCAATACCCGAAACCGCCAGGAATGCCTTGCCAATGATCGGGTTGAGCCGGTCTATTTCTTTCTGGTCAACCTTATTGAGAACATAGATGGCTTCTTTTTCCACCACAGGGTATTCTTTGACGTAGGTGGCATAGTCAGCTGAGTTCTTGTCCACCAGGCTGTAGGCAGCCAGCACGGAGGCTTTATCTTCCGCGCTCAAGAAAATGACAACCCGGTTCATTTCGCTCTGGCGGATCGCCACGGGCAAAGCGTTTTCCACGCCGCCCTGTTGGATGCCATCGTTCACAATTCGGGAAAGATAGTCCGGCAGCGCCAGGTCAAAGTTTGCTTGCGCAAACAAAAGCACGATGGCAAGCAAGAGCATCAATAAGTATGGCTTTGTGTATTTAGCCAGTTTGATCATGTTTGATTTTGCTCCTTGCAAAATACGATATCGAATAAAAAACTTGCCGGGTTAGTGGCAAATTACGCAGGCCGCCGGGAAAGACGGGTGTTTTCTTTTGCAGTGGAACCAGGGATTTATTTCGCCGCGCTATTTTCTTTTTCCTGCATTTGATGAAACACCCTGTGGATGATTTCCATCGCCTGTCCAACTTTTTCAAGTTCGTCAGGAGCCAGACCCTCAATCAGGGCATCCACCATCTTATGCCGGGTAGTCATGCTGGTTGCAACCAGTTCCTGACCCTTTTCTGAGAGCTTGATCTGCTTGATGCGCCGGTCGATTGGGTCCTCAGCGCGTTCGAGCAGCCCGGCCTGAACCAGTTTATCCACCAGCTGGCTCGCCGCCGCGCCAGAAATATTCATGCGGCTTCTCAACCCGGAAATGCCGCAGCCGTGCTGATAATGCAGCTGCATCAATATGCCAAACTGGGCCATCGAAAGCCCGGTTGATTTGACAAAGCGGATATGCTCACGAAAAGTACGGTGAGTGATGACATCGATCCCCTTGTGGATCGGTTCAGCGAATTGCAAAGTGTCATTCATAGTTTAACCTGCCTATTTATTAAGTACGGTTAACTATATGCAATTCTTAAGTATTGTCAAGGCAAAAACTACGGCATTGCAATACTCTAATGAAATATTTACTTTTCAGGCCCAGCACCTTAAAAATGGATGACCAGAAAACAGGAATGAAAATCCGGATTTGAGAGATAAAAAACTGCCACCCATCCAACAGATGATGGGCAGCAGGAATTATTTGCTTTGGGTCTCATTTTCCCCGCGCGCCAGGAAATCCGCGACCACCTGTAAATACCGTTCGGTTTCCTCCAGGTGCGGTGTATGCGAACTTTCTTCAAAGATCACCCATTCGGCGTCTGGCAGCTTTTCTTTCAAAACAGCGTTGATTGCGGGCGTCGATTCATCATAGCGGCCAGAAAGGATCAGCGTTGGTGTGTGTATTTCTCCCAGCTGTTGCTCAATGTCCCAATTCATCAATACACCGGTGCAGTGGAACTCACTTGGCCCCCACATGCTGGCATACACTTCCGAGTTCTGCGCCAGTCTTTCAAGCATCTGGTTAAGAAAATCTGGCACAGGGCTTTTCCGGCAAAGATGTCGCTGGTAAAAAACCTCCATGGCTGCGGCATAATCAGGGTCATCGGTTGTGCCCGCGGCTTCATGCACTTGCAGAATATTCTGAACCTCCTCCGGCAAATCTGCGCGCAAGCGGTTGGCTTCCGCAATCCAGCGCCACGTGCTCGCGGCAGAATTGGACAGGATCAAGCTCTTTACACCCTCCGGTCGCGTCACCAGGTATTCCAGAGCCAGAAAACCGCCCCAGGACTGCCCAGTAAGTGGATTTGGTCAAGTCCAAGCGCATTCCTAACTGCGCCGAGTTCCTCAACAAACAGGGCTACCGTCCATAAAGATGGATCATGCGGCTGGTCAGAATTGCCGTTGCCAAGCTGGTCATACAAGATTACCTCGCGTCCGCTCCCGGCCAACGCCTCGATGGTATTAAGATAGTCGTGCGTCATTCCGGGGCCGCCGTGCACGCATAACAACGGAAGTTTTCCAGTGCTGCCGCTGCCAACCCGCCGGTACCATGTTTTGAAGCCGTGAAATGGGATATACCCTTCATTGACGGGGAAATCCATGGGTTGCTCCTTAACAATACAGGTGGCAGTCATCACCTTCACAACTGTCACCTGTAAATTAGCTTGATCTTTTATTCCAATTGATTCAGGCCGGCATCTCAAAACCAAACTGTTTCAGAACACTCTTGGGAAATTCAAAGCGCACCGTCGCAAGCGGATCAACGACCTGGCAAAACTTAAGTTGTCCCACCAGGCTCATCATCATGCCCGCATCGTTCAGCGGGATATTCGCGAACTTTGTCAGGAATTCCGCCATGTGCTCAATCGCTCCCTGCGCCGCTGCGCTCACATCTACTGCAGAAAAGATTGTGGCAACAAGCTCAGGTGTTTCCACAAACGGCGTTGGCAGGCCGCCCAGATTCACCACCTGCGTACTGAACTGCACTTCGCCAGCCGTTTCCGCTCCGCACACCACGATCTCGCCATCACCCATCGCCGCGTGCAGATCTCCTGCGCCAAATAAGGCCCCTTCCACCCCAACCGTAAAATAAACCCGATTGCCCTGGCCGATTAAGGTGCAGTCCATGTTTCCGCCGTGCAGGCCAGGCGTTCCATTCGCCACTGAACCTGCAGCCGGTGCCACCCCGATCACACCGATCATTGGGCGTTTTGGCACCCGGATCTTATCCTTATAAACCAGTTCATCACCTTCAAGTTTCAAGATAGTTGTTTCCATCTGAGTAATCATTCCACCCAAAGCGCCTTCGCCTGGAACAGCAACCATGCTTGCCTGATCGCCAACATCTATCCTCAGCAGATCAACCCGTAAAATATCGCCCGGTCGGGTATTTTCAATGTAGACCGGGCCGGTCGCCGGGTTGACATGGCTCCAATCCAGGTTGGTCAACAAGTCTTCCTTGGTGCGAATCTGTCCTTCAAAACAATCGTGCGTTTCAAGGGTCGCCACCTCGCCTTGCTTAATGCGCGCCACAGGTTGGTTGTCCGGGCTGAATGCAAAAAATACATTCTTGCGAGAGATCGTAGTTTCCATCATGGTTGATCCTTTCTACTATAAAAGTTACGAAATGAGGAGTTTGATGGGTATGAAAAAGACCACATTATCTACCAGTATACTGCGAAATAAACAGTAGAGAATCGTAATAATTCAGGCTCTCTGGGAATTTCTGTAATAGTCAGTCTTCTATATCAATGTGCCGGTCGGCGTGCTGGCCCTGGTGCTCAGCCTGGTCTTCATTCCCGCTGACCACCCCGCCGCAACTGGGCAGCGCTTTGACCTGGCCGGGTCGGCGGCTTTCATGGCCTTTTTAGGGTCGGGCTTTCAGCGCTCAAGAATAGCTGAAACGCGGCGCATACGAACAAAAGGGTACTGCCCACCCTTGCAGGTTAACAGCACCTTTTTGCCAGACTGTGCACCCCCATCACTGCGCGCAGTAATCCCGCTTATTGTGGCCTCTGCCGTTTTTGATTGTAAGAGGCGTAGTGCGATTGCTTCCGATCGGTTTCATCCATCCCGGATTTCATCCGCTCAGACATCTGCTCGTATTTCTGTGCCGCAAGAGGCTGAACAAACGGCAGGTTTTCACGGATCGACTGATTGAGCAACTGGTTGGCTTTCTCATTTTGTCCCTGGCGTTCAAGTTTGAGTGCTTCGTTGCTGGTTTCAGCCAGATCAATTACGGCATAATGTTCCATCACAACCCGTTTGCGCGGGCTGGCAGCCACTACCGCCCGATCACCGTACTGGTAAAAAAGTTCCGACTGGTCTGCCAGCGGCTGGCCGGTTTCATCCTTGCCGCTGATTCCAGCCTGGAACTCCAGCCGCTCATCTTTGCTGCCGGGCGGGGTTAAGACCTTAATGTACAATTCCTGGGTCTGGGATGAATATAGATTGCCCAACGAGATGCGCAAGTGCCCTTCCGAAAATTCAGTCACCCAGCCGCCCAACACCTGCAGGTGCACATGCGCTGGGAATTTCAGTACAATTTCTACCTCGCGCGCCGTGACAGCGGCCAGTTCCTTGAATTCACGCTGGAACAGCGCCGGGATTTCAGTTGGTGTTTCGATATAGTAAAAGTTTCCGCCGCCCTGGTTCGACATGGCCTCCAGCAAGTGTTCGTTAAATCCCTGCCCCACGCCAAACGTGGATGTCGAAACGCCGCGTCGAGCCAGTTCCCTGGCTTGCTGTGCCAGCATCTCCAGGTCTATGATCCCGGCGTTTGCCTCACCGTCAGTGAGCAGCAGCGCCCGGTTGAGTGTTCCTTCTTGTGCGGCAGCCGCCACTTCCTGGCAGCCAGTCAGCCAACCGGCGCTCAAGTTGGTATTTCCACCTGGTGTAAGCTGAGAAACCCGGCTTTTTAATCCACGGCGGTTATTTGTCGTACACGGGAGGCTGGGTGATATCAGGTTGACTTCATTGTCAAAAGCCACAATTGCCACCCGGTCCTGTTCCTGGAGCAGATCGAGCACGTGGGCGGCGGCCAGTTTCACATACTCCAGCTTGCCACCGCTCATCGAACCGCTGCGGTCGAGCACCAGCGCCAGGTTGATAAGCGGTCTGCTGCTCCGGACGGCACCGGTTGGGGCCTGCACGTTTATTTCCAGCACGCGCTGGGATGGGACTTCCATCGGGATCAAGTTCTGATCGGTAACCAGTTTGAGGTGCAGTGTATTCTCAGTCATGTTGACCATCCTTTTTTTAGTTCTGGCGAAATATTTTTTTGGAAAACGCAATAATCTGCTGTATGCGCTGATTTGTTTCCGAATTGGCCGGGGTGCGCAGATGAAGTTCAACACCGTCCGCCATGCGAATTCTCTGCCAGGTTTCACCTGCCGAGTCAACTTCCGCCGCACTTGCAGGGTAATTCGCAGTTGGCGCAGGCTCGCTCACCTGCCTTGGCAGCGGGGACTGCGGTGGCCGCGCTGCTCTATTCGGTTTATACTCGCCCTGTTCTTTAATCAACCGTGAAATATATTCCAGAGCTTCAGAACCGGGACCGGCAGGGTTTTTCGTCGGGCTGGGTGCCGGGGCATTCAGAAGAGATTGGGCCTGTTCATTCAGCCGTTGTTGCACTTCATCATCGCTGAGGGACAGCATGATCTGCCGGATTTCACGCAGCGGCAGGTAGGCATCCTTCATACGATGTATAAGCTCCAGGCGGTTGACGTGGCCCTGTGTGTAAACTGCATATTTTCCCTGTATGATTGGCTGGGGCAACAGGCCCTCATCCGTGTAGTAGCGGATGGTGCGGATCGTCGTCTGGGCCCGCTCAGCAAGTTCATGGATTAGTAATTGTTCTGTTGACATGATTTTTGAAGTTTCATCCTCTTTATTCAAGCATTAATTATATAGTAACAGTATTACGTAATAATGTCAATGGGCAGTTTGCATCAATGCTGTCATGCGCAGGTGTAATGAAAACAATCTGCGCCATCCGCGAAATATGTGGCCAATTTATGCCTTTTCGTGCCAATCCAAATGCACAGACATGATCATTCCTCACATAACCACTGCTCCAGAGTGTGCCCTGGGCAAATAATCGCAGGACTTTGTGGTAAAGTTTATTCATCCCACCCAATGAATTTTCAACGGGTTAAATTCCGTAAATAATTTCCTTTGCCTCTCTGCCAACAGAAATTCTCAAAAAAAGGTGCCCATGACTCATTTGATTGCTCTCGACGGTCATTCCTTATCCATTGAACAGGTAATCCAGGTCGCGTACGAAAGAACCCCTGTGGAACTTACCCCCGCATCGGTGCTAAAGGTAGAACGCGCTGCCCGGGCTGTGCAGGAACTGTTGGCCCGTGGCGAGATTGCCTACGGCATCACTACCGGGTTCGGTGCCTTCAAAGATCGCATTATCTCGCCAGACCAGGTTGAGACTCTGCAGCGGAATATCATCATCAGCCACTCGGTTGGCACCGGCAACTGGTTCGACATCCCAACCACTCGAGCCCTAATGCTCATCCGCGCCAACACACTTGCGCATGGGCATTCTGGCATTCGCCGCTCCACGCTGCAATTGCTGCTGGATATGCTCAACCGCGGCGTTCACCCCTGCATCCCCGAGAAAGGCTCGCTGGGTGCCAGCGGCGATCTTGCTCCACTGGCGCACATG
>JBBRWF010000129.1:0-9896 GCA_038249405.1 Anaerolineales bacterium | reverse complement strand
TCTGGCGTATTCGCCAACCAGGCTCTTTCCTGCTGCTTGCCTGGCTCCTGCTCATGTTGGTGCCGGCCATTTTTTCGCTTGATTTCGAAGCCCCCCAATCCTACCGCGCCATAGGCAGCCTTCCAGCTGCATACTTATTGGCGGTCATCCCCTTGCAAGCCTTATCGCAGGAGTGGGAACAATCCTCCGCGCATCGCTCCACTACCATTTTTGTCATTCCTCTCGCATTAGTTTTGATCGCTGCAGGCTGGATCAACTACCATATCTATTTTGACATCCAATCGCAAAACTCAGACTCATGGATCTCATTCTCAACGCCCGATACCTTTATTGGCAAAGCGCTGGCAGAGCTGGGACCCCAGGCCGATAGCTACGTCAGTGTCTTGTATTTTGATACTCCTACCATCCGCTTCCTTGCGCCCAAAATAACCCAATATCACCCGCTGCAAACCTATGCAACGCTTCCCATTCCCACAGATGGAAAGCACCCGATGGCGTTTTTTATCGATCCCGATCGAAAGCCTTTTTTTGACCAGGCCAGGCTCTACTACCCAAACGCAGATTTTGAGGAACTCAAATCCCCCTCAGGCAGTACATTTCTTTATGAAATCATCCTAAAACCATCTGATCTCGAAACCGCCCAGGGCATCACTGCCAGCTATTACCGCAGCTCAAATATGGAAGAACCGCCTTTCCTGGTCCGCAAAGAGACCAGTATCGCCGCCGATTGGCAGGCCGGGCAGCCCGCACAGTTTCCATTTTGGGTAAAGTGGCAGGGTATCCTGTACGTGGAAAAGTACGGCCTTTACCAGCTTGTACTGCACTCACCAAATCCAGCCGAACTTACCCTCGACAATGCTCAGATTCCGCTCTCAGGCACACAAATCCAGACCGCTCAAATCGAGCTGGCCCAGGGTTCCCACGAATTGATCATAAAATCCCAGGCAGCCGCTGGACGCTTTGAGCTGGATTGGCAGCCGCCTTCCGCGGAACTTCAACCAGTCCCATCCATGCTTCTTTACCTCCCGCCCATCAACAACAACGGCCTGCTCGGAAAATACTACCCCAACGCAAACTGGCAGGCTCCCCCCGCCTTTACCCAGGTCGATCCCTGGATTCATTTCTATTTTCACAATCAGCCGCTTCCCAGGCCCTACACTGTCGAATGGGTCGGCAGGATTAATATTCCAAAAGCAGGTGACTACCACTTTGGCCTGGAATCCATCGACGAATCAGAATTATTCATCGATGACAAATTACTTGTCAGCGCCGCCGTTCCTAACCAATACCAGAACGCCCTCATCTCGCTCACATCTGGCTTTCACAAGATCCGCGTGCGTTACGCCGACCGAACTGGCTATACGCATATCAATTTGTATTGGGCTCCTCCTGGCTCTGAAGTTGAAAATGTGCCGCAGCAGGTCTTATTCCTGCCCTAAAATACCCGGCTCACCATCCTGGTATATAATATATTCTTATTGATCGTTTTCCAGCAGCCAGGCATTGACTGGCTCGCACAAAAATCGAATAAATCCTTCACACATTGAGGGTTAAACTGGTTTTAATCAATAAGGTTGGAAATAATGAACTCATCATCACCTAAAGGGAATCTTCTATGAATCAAAGCCCGGAATCGTCCCTTGATCTCAACAGCACCGATCAAAAAACCCTGATAACCAGGTTGGAAATTTCTGCAGAACAGGCAAAACGCATCCTTGAGCGGCGTCCTTATCAGTCCATCGAGCAACTTAGCCTGGTTGAGGGCCTTGACCCTGAAACGCTGGCACGCATCACCCCGCACCTGATGGTTGAACCCCTTGCCCAGGTTCTTACACCCGAAACCCCACTCGACCTGCCCGCCGCCTCATCTCAGCCAACCGATGAAGCCCTCATTCCGCCAGCCCCCGCCATAGTCTCAAGAAATCCTTCCTGGAAAACAAACTTCCTGCTGATCCTGGTGCTCTTAATAGGCGCTTACTTTCGATTAACTGGCATAAACTGGGACCAAAACCACCACCAGCATCCCGACGAGCGTTTTATCACCATGGTGGCTGAACAGATCCGGGGAGTTAACGGGCTCAGCGCCTATTTTGATACCGTAAACAGCACCTTAAACCCGCTAAAGTTCGGTTCCTACACCTATGGCATGTTACCCCTGTTTCTCACCCGCTTTGTAGCAGAATGGGTGCAAATGGCCAAATACGATCAGATCACCCTGGTCGGGAGAACGATGTCGGGCTTGTTCGATCTTGCCGCCGCCTGGATGCTTTATCTCCTCGGCAAACGGCTTTATGACAGGCGCACAGGCCTCCTTGCGGCCTCCCTCTATGTTGCGGCCGTTCTGCCCATCCAGCTTTCGCATTATTTTGCAGTAGATTCCTTCTCAACAGTCTTTGTGATCGCCTCCTTCTACTTTGGGCTTTTGGCCTTACCTCTCGACCGCTTCGAAGAAAAACTCGGCCTCCGCCACTTAATCTATTTCATTATTTTTGGGTGCCTGGTAGGCCTGGCTGGCGCATGCAAAGTGAGTGTTTTGCCAGTCTTTGGCATCATTATATTGGCAGGGTTGGTCAGGCTGATCATGGGCTGGCGGAAACCCGGCTTTCGCTCCCTGCTTTTTACTATTCTGGCAGGCTGGATTCTCTCTGGTCTCTTGACCGCCCTGATATTCCGCATATTCCAACCCTATGCCTTTATGGGACCCGGTTTCTTCGGTATTGACCTTAATAAAAATTGGCTCAAAGTGCTCACAGAGGTCACCGACCAGGTTGCTGGTAAATCTGAATGGCCCCCCAACCACCAGTGGACCAACCAGCCCTTTTCCTATGCCTGGACAAATATGGTTCTTTGGGGCCTGGGCCTGCCCCTCGGTCTTGCTGGTTGGGCTGGTTGGGCTTGGGCTGGTTGGCGCATCTGGAAAGGTGATTGGCAGCGCCATCTATTACCCTTTGCCTGGGTTCTGGCTTATTTCGTCTGGCAAAATGCCCAGTTCTGGCGTTATATGCGTTACTTCCTGCCCATTTATCCATTTTTGATTTTGTTTGCAGCCTGGGCCCTGATCAACATCTTTGATCTCACCAGCGAAAGCCGAAAATCGTTACTCGCCCACGGTAAAAATTTCCGTGCCCAGTTCGCCGACAGAAACAAAACCTGGAAAGGTGCCGCGGGAGCCCTGGCGATTGGCGTAATTTTAATCGCCACCTACATTTACGCTTTTGCCTTTACCCGCATTTATAACCGTCCCATTTCGCGCATTGAAGCTTCCCGCTGGATGTTTGAAAATATCCCTGCGCCCCTTAATTTGAAGGTTCAGTCCGTACAGGAAACCAAATCCTACCCAATCCCAATCGCGGACCAATTCGTTATTGGACAATCCAACCCGGGCATCTCAGATATTTTTATCAGCCGCAACGGCATTGCATCCGAAATCACAGCCCCAAATATCAGCAGTGTGGGTGTAAATTTCTATATTCGCTTGACCCGCGATGAACAGGGCGAAGACCTCATTACAGACGGGCGCTTGATGCTCCCTGATAACAGTTCTGATACAAAGCTAACCATAAATTTTGCGAGTATAGATCTTATTCCCGGTCAGCCGCTCTATTTGCATTTCAAAATCACCAGCAACAGCCTGTTCTCCATTTCCGGGCTCGTTTTACGCAGCGATAATACAGATAATCCATTCTACGCGGTTGATTACAACCTGCAAGACCAACCCCCCGGAGAAATTAAAAGCTACGTAACCCTGCAATCAGACTATGAAACTACCGTCAACCACCTCGACATCAATCAATTTGAGCAGAGTTTTGTCCCAGGCCAATCAACTTTTAAGCTCAGCCTGTTCAAAGAAGGCGATGATCAAAATCCGTTGGCTGTTTCCTCTCAAAAATTGGATTTCCCCAATGCAGGCCTCCAGCTCTCCCCAACATTTAAATTCACCGCTGTTCAATTGATCAAGGGTAGTAACTATAAGCTGCGTTACGAAGTGCTGGATGGTGGCCCCTTGCGCATAATGTCCGACTCATATACGCTCGAAACATCCTGGGATGACTTTTTGCCCCTGTCTGTGGACAAGACAACTGACATCGGCGGAATTTACCAGTCCTCAAATCTGGAGCTTTTTGAACCCGATACACCCGAAAAGCGCGCCTTGATGATCGATATCCTTTCGAAGAGCGACTACATCGTGATTCCCTCCAACCGGGCCTACGATGCCATGCCGCGCTTGCCTTTACGCTACCCGCTGACCTTAAAATATTTCCAGACCTTGTTCGATTGTGACTGCAGCGGCGATGATATGGAAAACCGCGTTGCCAGTCTGGAGCCGCCTTTCAAAAGTCCGCTCGGTTTTGATCTGGTCAAAACCTTTGAAAGCAATCCAGGTATTGGGCCTTTTTCTTTCAACGATCAGACTGCCGATGAATCTTTCACCGTCTACGATCACCCCAAAGTATTAATCTTCAAAAAATCCAGCGATTTCTCAACCGCGAAACTCACCCAGCTTTTGGATGGCGTTGACCTCGAACAGGTCATCTTCCAGGTTCCGCTCTCCTATACCCGCGCGCCTCTCGCTTTCCAGTTGCCAAAAGACCGGCTTGCTGCTCAAACGGTTGGTGGCACCTGGTCATCCATGTTCTCCCGCGCTGCCCTGCTTAACGCGAATGAAAATCTGGGCACCCTGGCCTGGTACGTTTTTCTGCTGCTGCTGGGCTGGGTTGTCTTCCCGCTCATCTTTACCGCCTTTCCCGGGTTGCCAGACCGCGGCTATCCGCTGGCGCGTATGGCAGGCTTGATCGTCATCGCCTGGTTGGCCTGGATTTTGGGCAGTTATAAAATTTTGCCCTTCACACAGGCAACAATCGCCATATGCATTGGTCTGGCAATCCTGGTCAATGGCTTGCTGGCCTATTTCAAACGCCGCGACCTGTCAGATTACCTTCGCAATCAATGGAAGCATATCCTCGCCACAGAATTGCTCTTCATGGGCATCTTCCTCTTCAGCCTCTATCTGCGCATGAACAACCCCGATCTCTGGCAGCCCTGGCTGGGCGGCGAAAAGCCCATGGATTTTGCTTTTTTCAATACCACCCTTAAAGCTGTGTATTTCCCGCCAGAAAACCCCTGGTTCTCCGGCCACTACCTTAATTATTACTACTATGGCTATGTTCTTGCCGCCATCCCCACCAAAGTATTAGGCATCCTGCCCTCCTTCGCCTATAACCTTATCCTGCCCGGCTGGTTTGCCATGTCCGGCGTGGGTGTGTTTTGCACCGCCTACAATCTGGTCACCGGGCTGTCTGGTATTTCTCAAGAAATGCCGCTGCCGCTCGAAAGCGAACCTGTCTCCCAAAACCCTGTTCCCCCGCTTCGCAAAAATTCAACCCGCACCCGCGCCTACTTAGCCGGGTTATTTGCGCTTGTGGCGGTCATGTTCCTGGGAAACCTGTACATGCTTCGTGAATTCTGGCAATATCTGCCCGAGGCTGTACCCGATAACGCCGGCCAGAAAAATATCAGTTCGGTGCTAACCGGCGCCCTTCAAGTCATCACCGGGCAGGCACCCCTGCCGGGCGACTCTGCTCGTTGGTATTTTGAATCTTCCCGCCCCATTCTGCACAATGGGCCAGATACCCCTATCGCGGAATTCCCATACTTCACCTTTTTATTCGCCGACTTGCACACTCATTTATTAACCATGCCAATTTATGGCCTTGCCCTGGGCTGGTTATTGAGTTTGCTTCTCATTCCATTTCCCCGAATGAAAAAGTACGACCAACTCATCAGTTTATTGATGGCCAGCCTGATCTTTGGCAGCCTGCGCGCCTCTCACACCTGGGATTTCCCAACCTTTCTGGGCCTCGGTTTTCTGATCGTGCTGCTAAACGTCTGGCAGACCCGCACCGATAAGTTAAAGCACACACTCGGCGTGTTCCTTGCGGCTGAATTGGCCTTCGTTGGCCTCACGCTCGCCTTGTACGCGCCCTACGCTGAGTGGTTCAAAACAGAATATGCCTCAGTTGAATTATGGGGTGGCGCGCGCACACCGCTGCTCGATTATTTGGGCGTTTTTGGTCTCTCGCTCTTTGTCATGCTCAGTCTCATCATCCTGGATTTCATTCCAGAAATTAAAAATGAATTTCAGTGGAAATCCGCCTCCATTTTTCGCAAGTTAAGACCCTTTTTACTTATTTTGCTCACCATCGCCGTCACCGCCGCACTCTGGCTGCTCGACTACCAGGTACTCAGCCTCTGCGTCCCACTTCTAATTGGGATGGCCTATCTTGTGTTATTCAAACCAGGCCTCAACTTGTTCCACAGAGCGGTCTGGTTCCTCTTTGCTGTTGGCATCTCAATTACGGTTGTCGTTGAGGTCATCGTGCTCAAGGGTGATGTTGGTCGCTCGAATACTGTTTTCAGACTATATAACCAGGCCTGGCTGTTCATGGGTCTGGCAACCAGCACAGCCCTGCTTGTAATATGGTCAAAGATCTCAGCATGGAAAAATGCTTTCAAAATCACCTGGATCGTGTTATTCGGTTTGCTCTTCATCAGTGCAGCCAGCTACCCGCTGGTAGCCACACCTGCCAGGCTCGCGAACCGTTGGCCTGATATCCCCAACCCGCCCATCACTTTGGATGGCGCTGCCTTCATGCTGGGCGATACCAGCGATCCCAATGTCCAATTACCCGCCTTCTATAATGATGATAACCGCAAGATCAACCTCAGCCTGGATTATGCCAGCATAAAATTTATGCAGGAAAACATCCCCGGCTCACCTGTCATCGTCGAAGGCCACACCCAGGAATACCGCTGGGGATCGCGCTACTCCATCTATACTGGCTTGCCTTCCGTCATTGGTTGGAACTGGCACGTCCGCCAGCATAATTCACTGCTGGATGGCGCAATTATCGACAGGCGCATTTCAGAAGTAGACGATTTCTATAACAACCCGGAGACTGCCAGCGCTGTCCATTTCCTAAAGAAATATCAAGTTCAATACATTGTGCTTGGTGGTCTCGAGCGGGCCTACTACACCCCCGAAGGCATCCATAAATTTCAAGCAATGATTGACCAGGGCCTGCTGAGTATTGAATTTGGAGATAATACCTCCGCCACCTCCACTATATTAAAGGTTCAGGAAATAAATAAATGACCCATAATAAATCAACAATTGTGCCCTACGATTCAACCTGATTTCTTGCACTTTGTAGACAACGATCCAAAAAAAACTTGCAATTTTGTTAGAAGAATAGTACTATAGTACTAAGGTAGGATTACTTAAGCACATGCTTGGCATTAAAATATCCTTAGAATATATGCTATCAATCTATTAAATAGGTGGATCATAAGGAACCGATGAAAAACCTGCGCCGTGATAACAAATGGGTAAAAAGCTCAAAGGGTCAGAGTCTGGTGGAATTGGCTCTGCTTTTGTCTTTGCTTCTCACTCTTTTGACTGGCATGGTCGAGTTTGGCTACCTGCTAAACCAATACATCACCGTCGTCGATGCCGCTCGCGAAGGCGCGCGCTTTGGTTCCAACGATGATCCATTCATCAAGACTACTAACCCATGGGGTATAAACATACCTTTCTTTACCAACATCGATGAAATCGTCGAAGGACCATTAACGGGTGGTGTGCGTGACCCTAATGGCAAAGGCGCGCTCACGCCCATCCGGCTCCGGCCGGAAGCTCCCTTTAATGACGATGTAGTTATCTCCTTTTTCAGCATCAGTGATGGCTACATGACGCGCTTCCCCGACGCCGACGGTTGGAGCTATTACCAGAGCAAGGGTTTCACCGGCCGGTCATCCTCCTTCACTACCGCTGACCTTCAGGGCCGCATAGACCAGGGCGCCCTGTCAGCTCCAGATACCGGCATGGTGGTAGTGGAGGTTTTTTACAGCTACAGCCAGATTTTAAAGTTCTGGGGCTTTATAGGTATTCCAGACCCCATCGCCGTGCATGCTTATGCCATCATGCCGCTTTCAGCCGCCGAGCCCACTCCAACCGGGCCATAGTCAACCCTTATAAAAAATGATAAAAATCTTTCAATATAATCAATCTTTTCAAAAAAAAGAAAAAGGCCAGATCCTTGTGATCATGGCATTGTTGTTTATCGGCCTGATGGCGATTATCGGTCTCGCTATCGATCTGGGCAATGTTTTTGTCAGCTACTCACGCCTGCGCCGTGCAGTCGATGCCGCCGCGCTCGCCTCCACCTCGCAGTTCCGCGAAGGTTATACCCAAATTGCCCTGGAAAGAGCTGCCCAGCAGTTTCTCAACCTTAACGGCATCACGAATACTGTTGATGTTACGATAGAAGCCTGCTCTTTTGCGGTTATTCCAAACGACCCGGAACTCTGCACCACCCCCACCCGCAAACTCGTCCGCGTCACGGTTACCCAGGATGTCAATCTCTTTTTCCTGGCAGTCATGGGGCTCAACACCGTACCCATCAAAGTCGATGCCATCTCCGAAGCCGCCTCGGTCGACCTGGTCTTGCTGATCGACAACTCTTCTTCCATGGCGCAGACCAATACTGGCGCGGATACAAACCCAAAAGACTGCAACCCTTCTTCCAACTGTCATCCCATGGAAGAAATCAAAGCCGCAGCTAAATTGCTAGTCAACCGCCTGTTTTTGAGCCAAGGCGGCGCTCCTGGCTATGACCGCGTCAGCATTGTGACCTTCAACCGTTTCCCAAAAGTCGAACTTGAAATGACGGATAACAAGGCCACGATCATGAGTAAGATTGACGCCATTACCGTCTACCAGGGTGAATACAAGTGCCCCTTTGCTTTTGACAATGGCCAGACGTACGCACAGTGGCTTCCACTTTGGCTGGCGGAACCTGTGCCCCTGGGAGACCCACCAAATTCGATCACAGGCCTTGAAGGTCCGTGCCGGCTCCACTGGGGAGGCTCAACCAACACCGACAGCGGACTTCTCAATCCGGACGGCGCTTATATAACCCTTTACTCTTTACAAATGTACGAAAGTGAAACAGCCGCTGAACCCAATCCCAAGGACTGGATGGTAACCAACAGCGGCGGCGGCCTGAAAGTCGCCGGGAACGTTCTGGGTGGGCAATATCCCGCCGGCTACCCGTCCTCACCAGTCAGGCGTGAATCAGCGCTCTGGGTTGTGGTCTGGTTGACAGATGGCTACACCAACGCTGGTTACTCCGAAGACGGCGAACACCATCCCCAAAGCGTTTCCAATTCCGGAACCATGATTTGCCCAAAATACACCTGGGCGCCTATCACCGGGTATCCTGATACCCGTTGGTGTGTGGATCAGGATGCTCGCCCGACTGCGGCTCAACTGCAGGCCACCCCCGCTCCTGGTGCATCTGTTTTTGCTCCTCGCCACGCGCAAGACCCCGTCGGCACCGCAGTCGAAGACCGAGTATACGATCCCGATGACTACGCCCGTGACATGGTTGATTTTGTCACCAACCCCGATACCGCTTTGCCGCCTGAGATCAAGGGCCAGGGCGCGTTGTTATTCACCATCGGGCTTGGCACTAAAATTAATTCCAGATCTCAATATGAGATCGCCAACAACTTGCCCGCCCCCGGCTCAACCCTGTTGGAGTACGGTGCCTACAAAGGCAGTGGCATTTATTACCCCGCCCCCAACGCCAACCAGCTCGATGAAATTTTCCTGGCAATTGCCAATAAAATAGCCACGCGCCTCTCACGTTAGCATGCAGGAAACGCATATGGTCACCAATTCAACAGTTCCATCAGGCCGCTTTCTACGCGGAGAAAAAAAATCACAGGCCGCGGTCGAGTTTGCGTTGGCCTTCCCGATCTTCCTCATGATTATTTTCGGGATCATTGATTTCTCCCTGCTTTTTTCAGCCTGGCTCATGGTTCAGAACATGGCC
>JBBRWF010000128.1:0-9900 GCA_038249405.1 Anaerolineales bacterium | reverse complement strand
GGATGGGTTGAAACTGGCCACAGGCGGGGGCATCATCCGCATCTGGGATACGCAAACCGGCAAACTGCTCACTTCTTTTGGCCTGGACGAAAAGGTCATCTACAATCATCTGGCCTGGGTTTCATCTGGACAATCGCTTGTCTCCCTGCAAACCGGTCTGGATGACGCTGAGATGACTGGTGTGCGCTTGTGGAATTTATCTACAGGTGCGCCATTGGTGGATTTTTTGGGCGGGAAAAGATAAGGCTTCGAATAAGAGATTGGCGATGGGAAGAGTGTTAAAATCTCCACGCTATGCTTTCGATCAGTTTTATTATTAGGCCTATTTTATTGAAAAGGTGATGTGATGAAAAGTAAACTTCCAGAAATTCTTCTGAAAGTTTTATTGGGAGGCGCTGAGCTTATCTTTGCTGGCATCCTTTGTTACCTGCGCGTATTAAATGCAGGCTGGCTTCTGATTATTTTTGGGCTGGGGCTTGTGCTTTGGGTGCTCTTACATTTGGGCTTGATGACGGCTTTTATTGTCAGTTTCAGATTAAGCATCATCGACATTGCGCTGTATCTGGCTGTCCATTTCTTCTATCTTTGGGCCTGGCTGCTCCAATCTGACGGAGGTGATACCGGCGGAATTTCATGGACAATACAAAAAATTTATTACTTTTCGACTTTGAATCCTTACCTTGAGAAATGGGGCGAATCTCTGTTCTGGGCAATGAGCATCGCTACTTTTATATGTTACCTGATCATCAGCATTTTATTGGTTGTGCGCTTTGTAAAATTCTTGAAGACCCGCAACAAAAGCGTACAATTGCCATAATCAATCGCTAAAAACTTGAACGTGTTAATTACTATATTAGGGTCGTTTCGGTGATACCATGAAAAAAGCGATAAAAAAGCTGTTCGATTGGACACCCCGTGATATCTCAGCCTGGGAAAAGATACGCCAGCCAGGCTTTTGGCATTTTGTACTGTGGTATGGCGTTATCACCTTTGGCGCGATCCTTTTTATCGTAACAGGTGGAATAACATTTCTCGTTTGGGTCCTGGCGCCTGAGAGCATTGCCAGCCTGCTTTTTCAGCTTATCTTTGTCGTCGGCGTTTGCCTCTTGGGAGGATTAATCACCGGCTTGCTAACCTGGTGGCTTGAAGATGGTATTTACAAGCGGATCACCAAATCTCGCTTTTCATGAGACCAAACAACGCAAATTATCCTTGTGCGAATCAACATCCGTAAGAATCGGTGATATTGGCCCCGCTGCTTCACTAAGCATAATTACCTGCTCCGCTTTTCGGCTTTTTTGCGAAGTCCGCGCGCAAACTCAAGGCTATCGCCGATATCTTTGCGTTCAGTGCACATGCCGACCAGCCCTGATTTCAATAGGTCTGAACCAGTCATGGGTTTTTCAGCAGGATCTATCAGAACAATCACTTCTGCTCTGGTGCCTGGCTTGAGCCTGTTCGAGCGCAGGCTAATCAATCCGCCGCTTTTGACGGTTACTTTTTGTTTAAGGGCAGTAATCATAAGATCAGCTCCTGTAAAAATTATACATCAAGTACAAATCAGGCAGTTTTTGACGCTACTAAAGACTTAACAGTTTGCCCCATTTGTGCCTTGGATGTCAAAATGGAAGTTTTTAACGACGATTTATTCCACGCTTACTGCCTTAAAAGCTGTCTCTTTTGATGCGGATTGGAGGTCATACCTTCGCACAATCATCGTTATAAAAACGTATTTTATGGGCTAACTTGCTTCGAATTCAGCCACAATACGGCGAATTTGCAAAGCAGAAACGTCAGCCTGTTCGGTCTTTGAATAGATGGTGATGAGAATAATATCCGTCTTGGTTTGCAGATAATAAATCAGGCGATAGCCCCCGCTTTTGCCTTTGCGCACATCCCGATTTGGTACGCGTACTTTGAAAATTGTATAGCCGGTTCCTGTTACCTGGTCGCCAGGGAGCTGCCCACTTTGCAGATCAACAATCAACGGATCAACGTCGCTCCGAATGTGGCGATATTTTTTGGAAAGCGCGCGCACGTTACGCTTGAATTCCGGCGTGAACTCAACATTGACCGGCATAAATTATTCAGCAACATCCAAATTAGTCCACAAATCGGAAACTGGCATGGTTTCACCCTTTAAAGCTTCCTGCCAGCCCTGGCGGAAACTTTCATTCGCAGGCTTAAGCACTACGCTCTGACGAAACAGGCGAATCATCTCGAGCAGAATAGGCAGGTATTCATCTGGGGTTTTCTGAATTTCCTGTTCAATTTTTTCAGTATAAAGAGTTTGGTAAACGGTCATACTCTTGCTCCTGTTTTGAATACCGATATTGGCAATAAAAGTATAGCATGTTTTCAGATGGTATTGACAGCATGTCATAGAATAATGTCACGGCGAAAGCTATTTTCCTCGAAATTAACGATAAAACCTTATGGCCAGCGAGCGATTTCTGTAATCCGGTTTTCATTGCATAGCTGCGCCAAAACGATAGCCCCGGCGCAGCTATCCGGAAAAGATCTACTTCGGTTTGCCTCCTAACCTTTGAATGATACTGATGAGAATTTCCAGCAATCTGGTGGTTTTCGGTGAATTGGATACGGAAGCCATGCTGAACTCCAAATGGAGTTCCAAGTCGACTTGAAACAGGAAGAACACTTCGCGGAGTAGGGTGATCGGTTGAGATTTGACCACCGTGCCCCAAGCATACGCGAGGCATCTTGACAGACATAGCCCGAATCTTGACAGGATATCGATTGCCTTCCATTTTGGACGGTCAATATTTCTTATCAAGGCACGAACTGCGGGTTATCGGCAATCTATCGGCAATGCTGGCAGAAAATCAGGCTATAATTATCCTATGAATGACACCTGGCAACCACAATACAACATCTCTTCCCAGCTGGCGCGCTGGCTGATGGAAATTGAATCCGCCCGGGCTGTGGTAGAGCATACGCCTTTACCTCCGGCGGTGGAAGCAGAACTGCGCCAACGCGCGCGCATCCGTGCCACACATTACTCCACTCGCATCGAAGGGAACCGCCTCACGCTCGAACAAGCCGAACAGGTTATCCAGCAAAAAGGGATTGCCATCCAGGGACGGGAACGCGATGTGCGCGAAGTACGCAATTATTGGGATGCACTCTTGCGAGTGGAAGATTGGGCAGCTCAGGGCAAGCCCCTGACTGAAGATTTAATTCGTCGCCTGCACGCCCTGGTCGAATATGGCGGTCACGCAAAGCCGTCGCCTTATCGCGATGGCCAAAATGTTATTCGGGATTCAATCAGTGGTGGGATTGTTTACCTGCCACCCGAAGCAGGCGATGTTCCAGGGTTGATGGCCGGGCTGGTCAACTGGGTAAACCAGGCGGAGAAGGAGAAAATCCCCGTTCCGCTGATCGCGGGTTTGGCGCACTATCAGTTCGTCACTATCCACCCTTATTATGATGGCAATGGACGCACCGCCCGCCTGCTTGCGACTTTCCTGTTGCATCGCGGCGGGTATGGTTTGAATGGCTTTTTCTCACTGGAAGAATATCATGCCCGTGATTTGGAAAACTACTACGAGGCCCTGGCTGTTCACCCACATCACAACTACTACGAAGGCCGGGCAGAGGCAGACCTGAGCACCTGGCTGACGTATTTCGTGGGGTTGCTTGCAGATGTGTTCCGGGTGGCAAAAGAAGAAGCATTAAGTATGAAGGATGCTCCTATCAACCCAGAGCCGGAAGCTTTGCGGCGTCTGGATCATCGTGCCAGAATGGTGCTGGGGTTGTTCGCTAAACAAGAAACGATCACTGCAACACAAGTGGCCGAAACGCTGGGGCTTTCGGAACGCATGGTGCGTAACTTGATGTTAGGCTGGGTGAGAGATGGCTGGTTGTTCGTTGCGGATGACTCTCGCCGCAAACGCGCCTACGCGTTATCGGCAATCTATCGGCAATATATTGGCAGTTTATCGGCAATGAATTCTGGCAAGAGGAAATAAAGCAGGGATAAACAAGTTCTACCCGGCTTCAAATTCGACAATCAGCTGCTGCAGTTGTGTTTTTTTATCGCCAAGATCAAGCTTGCCTGCCAGGCTAAAGGCTTTTCTGGCGTATGCCAAAGCCCCATCTGGATCTTCCAGGGCGCGCCGCGACTCTATCCTGTAATCCCATATTTTTAATTGGGTGTAATTGAACAGGGTGTCATCTTGTTGTGTCACGAGTATTTCATCAATGATATCCAGAGTTTGTTCCATTTGAACATAGCGCTTCTCTTTTCTCAAGAGACGCGCCAGGCTTTGCCCGAAATCAGTTCGAAAGATGGCCGGGGTTTGTGAGTCTGTTTCAGCTAAAAGGTTTTCGTACAATTGAATAGCCTGTCCGAATTGCCCAAGTTTTTCATAACACTCTGCCTGGTGTTGCAAGAGATACCAGAATTCAATGCGATTGCCGGCTTTGGCTTCGCTCATTGCATCAGCGGACTGCAAGAGATTCAGGGCTTTTTCGTACTCATTCGCCTTTTGGAAGATATTCGCCTGCTGAATAACGCTGAGATTTGGGCTATTGTTGGAAAAAACCAGCGCAGTTTCTTCGGAATTTAGAAGTGCAAAAACTTCGGCATCCCGACCTTCTCCTTTCAACCACTCAATCATTTCCATTAACACCTGGCTTCTTTCCTGCCAGTAAAGATAGTCAAGCCTTTCGATCGGCTCGATACTTTTTCCCAAGTTGTGAGCTAATTCGAGCAATGACCCTCTCTGTATAAGATCGGGTTTTAGAATGCCCGGAACAGATTTCCTGTGGGATAGCATCACGCGCAGCAATATGATTTCCGGAAGATCTTCTCCAGGGAGACGCGCCTCGATGAACGAAATGAGCTGGTAAGGTTTCCCTTCAGATGGGTTGTCGATCACAAAGAGTTCGAAAGTGAGTTTGAAAACCCAAATCACCTTTTGCCACTGTTGTTCACCCATCAAACAATCAAGAACATGCAAAATATCCAGTACATGAATTTGATGTGATAAACGATGAAAGCCATTTAAAACTTCACTATGAATGCGACAAACCCAGGCATAAATGGCCTCGTTATAACGCTGGTCAAAAGCGTTCTCCCCGGTTAAGCGTGCCAACTTCTCCCGCGCGAAGGCATGCAAGAGCGGATGCAGCTGAATAAAACGTTCCCCCTTGATATTCACAACATCGACCAGGTTATAGCGCAGCAAGACGGATGTCAGCTTGTCGCCAACCAGAGCATTCTCAACCACGGCAACATCATCCAGCAATGTTTTTAGAATGGTGCGGCTTTGGAAAACCCCGGCGCATTCAAAATATTGGGCAGCCTGCGGGTGGTTTTTTGCCAGGGAATGGAAAGAGATGTCGAAACAGAAACGCAGACTGGTTTCACGTGAGTCTTGACTGGCCGGGTATTCCAGGGCATCCAGGGCAAATTGCTCAAGCCTTGTCTGGATTTCCTGAGCCGAATAGCCCAATTCCAGCTTCAGTCCAGACAGAATCCGCAAGGCCAGTGGTAACCCACCAGTCTTTTCAACCAGAACATCCATCGCTGGGGTTGTGTCCATGAAAAACTGGCGACCTTGTTCAAGCGAGAAACCACCCAGTTGGATTTGATGAAATAGACTGTTGGCGCGCAACTCGTTCTCGGCCAGGCGGGTACGACTGGTGACAAGCAGTTTTCCCAATGATCCGGCCAACTGCTGCCATTCGATTAATCCCGGCACATCCTGCAAATCATCCAGAATAAACAACACTTTGCTTCTGCGAGTCAAACTGCGCAGCTTCTGTTCAATGATACCCACTGACTGCTCAGCCCATTCCAGGCTCTCTGCAATCTGGCGCAAACCGTCCGCGTAGTTGGCTTGTTCGCCATTGACCCAGAAAATCTTCTCATAGTGCTTTTTGAGTCTTTCCCAGTCGCGGCGCACCAGGCTGAGGGCCAGGGTGCTCTTGCCGCTGCCACCAGGACCGGTGATCCAGAGTACCTGCACTTGCTTGTTGTTCAGAAGCAGGTGCAGGATTTCGCCTTTCTCGTTCCGTTCGATGTAATCGGTCGGAAAGGTGCCAATCCGATGGATTTGATGGGCAAGGTCAATGGCTTCGTACAGCGCTTCCAACGCATCTCCGGTAAGGCAGAGCAGTGTTTCGGGCCAATGCCTTTCCATCCAGCAACGCATCTGGTCTGCGCTCGAGAATCTTGTAGCCATATTTTCCAGTAAAGCCTGATGCACATTGGCGGAAAGACCACGGGCCAATTCGCTGCCCGCACTGCCATAAAATCCGCGGCTGGCTTTGGAAAGAGTGCCATCCTTCAACTTCAGGACAGATTCCAGCCCGGTAATCGTTTCTACATCAAAAAGCCCAAGCAAAGCCTGCCAGGGGAGCCTGTGACTGATTTCTTTGGGAATACGAGGAAAAAGACGGGACAATTACAACCTTTGACGGGACAGATTAAGGTGGTCAAGGTTTTTTGACACGAAAATGGTTTAATTTAAGGTGGTTTTCTCCTTTCTGGATTTTTTAATATTGATGCTTTTTTAATGAACAAATTACGGTTATCGGCGGCTGGTGTTCTTTTCACCGATGGTGTTGCGCGGAGTCGGCGTTTAGGTTAGCACCGACGGGAAGAATATCTGGGCTGGTGTTAAATAATCCAACGACTGGTGCGGGCGCTCGTGGTTGGAAAAGTGCAGGTAGCGCCCTAACTCCTGGCGGGCCTCGCGCGGGGAAGCATAGGCTTTCAGGTAGACTTCTTCGTACTTGATCGTACGCCAGAGTCGCTCGGTCAGGATGTTGTCCAGCGCACGGCCCTTGCCATCCATGCTGATCCGTACGTTGGCACCCAGCAGCTTCTCGGTGTACTGTGGGCTCGTGAAGTGGCTGCCCTGGTCGCTATTCCAAATGTCGGGCGTGGACAAGCTCAGAGCGCTATCCACCGCTCGCAGAACAAAGGGTTGTTCCAAGGTTTGGTCCAACTCCCAACTGACTACGTAGCGTGAGTACCAGTCCAAAACTGCTACCAGGTACATCCACCCGCCCGTTAACCGGATGTAGGTAATATCGATGCCCCACACCTGGTTGGGACGCCTGATTTCCAAGCCGCGCAGCAAATAAGGGTATATTTTGTGCGCCTTTTTGCGTTTGCTGAGATTTGGACCTGGACAAATGCCCATGATCCCCATCTCGCGCATGTAGCGCTGTACCGTTGGCCGCGAAATCGGCATTTCTTTGCTCAGCACCACCGTGATCCGCCGAGAGCCATAGTAGGGCCGCTCAGTGTAAATCTCATCAATCCGGTGCTTGGTGGCGATCTCAGCTTGTGAAGGGCCAACAGGCTGATAATACAATCCTGCGCGGTTCAGCCCAAGCAGTTCAGCCTGCTCTTTTAGGCTCAGATCGGGATGACCCAGGTCTAGCATTTGGCACCGATCATTTCTCGATAAGCTCAATGCCAGATTTTTTTTTCAACCAGGCAAGCTGTGTGCTTAGCCGCCCGATTTGAGCGTACAGGTCATTCGTTTCTTCTTCGTGCGCGGCCAGCAATGCTTTCTCGGTCTTCTGGTCATTATCGAAAACCTTAGGCAACCCTTCCAAAACTTGCGCTTTCCACTTGTAGAGCTGATTGGCGTGGACGCCATGTTTTGAAGAAATTTGCGCTGTCGTTTGTTCTTCTTTGAGCATTTCCAACACGATTTGGACTTTCTGGTTTGCGGTATAGTGCTTTCTCATTTGCACAGTTTACCACCTTATTTTTGCCCGTTTTCGTGTCTTAATTTACTTTACCACTATACAGATTTATCATCCGCTTGTTTCCAATTGGAATATTGGTACCGCCAATATTCTCGAAACGTGGTCCCTGGGGCAATGCGCTGAGCTTCAGCCACCTGCATCGGCTCGCCAGATTTATAGTAAAAGTACCCGGCCAGAGCTAACACCCCCACCACCGCGGTTAGCAGCGCCAGGCTGATCAATTTCCCAATCAAACCAAACAGTTTTCCAATCATGCTCAAATCTCCCTTTTCTCGCCGTTTCTATGCGGCAGTGACGAACTCTCAGTTGCTAGAATTACTTTTCCTGCAGACCTAAAATTGCGCTCCGTTTCTTGTACCAACGCTTTCGTAAGTCTTTGACTCAATATACTCCTGTACAGGTAAATCTACCAAACAGTTTGGAAATATTGGGGAAGAGTTGTGAACTGGGATCGTGTAGACCAGGAAACCAAGGGTAACAAAAAAGCGAGGTGGTGTGAACCTCGCTTTTTGATTCAAGGCAATCATCGCGGCAGTTTTTACTTTTTCTTACCAACCGCCTTTTCGGCAGCCTGGAGCTTTTGCACTACTTCCGGTGGCAGCGGGTCTTTCTTCCACTTGAGCGTCACTTCGTAATTGGCCTCAACCCCGGCCTTGCCGATGGCAAACATGTTGTTGCCGATTTCGCCAGTAGCTTTCAGCCCAAACTTGACCTCGACCTCATCCGCCTGGACATCGTGCAGCTTCTTGCGGATTTGGAGAGCTGAGAGGCGTACCGAATCGAGCGCAGCATCGAAGGATGTCTTTGCTGTTTCGATTTTCTCGCTAATCCCGGCGCGCACCACACCGCCTTCAGAACCGGTGGCTTCAATCAGCAGTTCGGAGCCGTCTTCGAGGGTGTAACGAATGAATTGGGGCATGGATGTTCTTCTGTTTTTGTGGATGGAATATCAGTTCATATCGAATAAATCAACTTGCCGACCAAGTGCCCGGCTTCAGGCCTCGCGTTAGATGGCAGGAAGCCGGGCTTTTGGATATTTGCCCGGTATCGCTACCGGCCAGGAAGGAACCGCGCTAACTTTCTCCGGCGCGCCGCCGTCCATAGACAAACGGCATCCTGCCATTACTTGAAAGTTATCGGGCACAACGAAAACCGTTGTTGTTGTTCCTGTTGTCGGGGATATTCCTGTTGCGATTGGAGACACGCAGGTTGTTAGGATTGTTGTTCCAGGAGCCGCCCCGCGGTGGATTCCTCCCCGCAATCATTCGGCAAGTGTTTCTGCCGGGGTTGCTTCTTTAAGTTTATTTAGCCAGCTGCCCAGGATTTTGCCAACTTCGTTGATTTTCTCGGAGGCGGTCTGGTATTGCTGAAAGCTCATGGCTTTGATATCTTTTGCCGCCCGAACCAGCATACGCAGACGCTCCAGTTCAAGGTCGGCTTCTTTCAGCAGGAAAAGCTGGTTCTTTGTGCGCGCGGCATGCAGAATCAAATCGTAGAAGCGCATCAGGCTGTCTTCGATACGCGCCGCCAGCCGAAAGCGCTGTTCTTTGGGAAATTTGGCAAGCGCCGGTTCCAGCCAAACCAACAGGTCAGAGGTTTTGACAAAAATGGGGGAGGTACCGCTCACCAGGCGCTCCCCGCCAGGACGGCCCGGCGCAAGCCCCAGGTATCGCCGTGGGCGGCATGCGCCACCCAACCCTGGACGGATAAAGTGACCTTTTCGCGTTCCAGTTCCCCGGCGGCGCAAGCCTCCAGTTTGTAGTGAAATTCACGGCGAAACGCGTAGCCGCGCGCCGGTTTCAGGCGGCGATGATCGGGATAGACGATAAATCCCAAAAACGGCAGGCCTTCCAGCGCGGGGCGCACAGGCGCGGCTTCTTCGTGGATGGTCAAGCGTAGGCCCTCCAAAAACTGGATGATGGCGTCTTTCCAGTCATGCAGCCTGGCTTTGTCATCTGCAAAAAGCAAGCCGTCATCCACATAACGTTCGTAGCAGTGACATTTAAGCTGGCGTTTGACAAACTGGTCGAGCGCGTTCAAATACACATTCGCCCAAAATTGGCTGGTGAGATTGCCAATCGGCAAACCGCGCAGACGGTTCGCAGAAAATAGGGTATCGCCTTCAAAATAAGTCATTTCATATTCATT
>JBBRWF010000127.1:0-9905 GCA_038249405.1 Anaerolineales bacterium | reverse complement strand
GCCCAGGCTGTGGATATGTGGATAACTCTCCGCTACGCTACGAGTTACCCACATACCCACAGCCACTACGACTACGTCCTCGGCCAAAAGCGGACATTTCTACTTGGGAGAAAAGCGGACATTTCTACTTGGGGTTGACAGAGTTATTTATAAATTGGCAACAAAAAACCACCTTGCAGTGGTTTTTTGTGAGCGCGGAGAGGCTCGAACTCTCAACAAATGGCTTAAAAGGCCACTGCTCTGCCATTGAGCTACGCGCCCATACTTGCGAAGGGGGATTTTATCACCATCCCGGCAGGGCGTCAATTGTCAGGAGTAAGACCCAGGCGGGAGGCTTGCTCGTAGGTGAGCTTATCGGGTTCATTGAAGGTGGTGCCCTTTTCCACCGCGGTATCCCAGAACGAGCTGGCGTCTGCGCCTTTTTTGCCGAGCTGGGTGAAGATTTCCATAAAGTCGCCGGGCAGGTCTTCAGATGATGCAAGCGACTCGCCGATAGAGATGGGTTGAGTTGGCGGTTCCAGTACGGCTTCCGCGGCTGCGACAGTGGCGTTAAGCGCAGCCAGCAGGTCATCACGGGCGGTATAAAGCATTTTGAGCATGGTGGACAGGATGCGTGAATCTGCCAGACCTTTGCCTGCCAGCAAGAGGGCATGGGTTGTGCCAACCGGTAAAAAGATCCCGTCCATTTCTACGCCATTGAAGAGGTGCAGGTGGCTGCCAGAGCGGTCGAGCAGGCTGGAAGCTTTTTGGGCAGCGGTAAAGATGGTCATGAGGGATGAAATCAGGGAAGCACGGGCATTGGGTTCCGGCAAATCGCCTGCTTCGGCCTGGACCTGGCCCATATTCGTGAAGAGCATAACAGCCTGGGCTTTAAGGTCTTTGCGCAGGTTGATGAGTATATCGCCAACGCCAAGACGTTCTTCGAGTTTTGGAGCGGCAGCCCGGGTGATCTCATTTTTATCGAGGACGATGCGAGCCAGGCCTAGACAGCGTTCAACCGTGGCGAGGAAATCGCTCATGGGGACTGGTTTTTGAAAGAAGGCATCGGGGACAGCGTCGGTGACTTCTTTGAGGAAGCGGGGATCGGTAATACCGGAGACCATGATGATTTTGCTTGCGGGAAAGCGGCTGCGGAATTTTTTGAGCAGCTCCACGCCGGTCATACCGGGTAAGCGATAATCAGCCACTAGCAAATCTATGCGGGTGTGCCCGGCCTCGAGCAGCGCTTCTTCGCCGGAAGGCGCCTCGGAGACAACCAGACCACTTTCGATTGTTTCGAGTGCAGAGCGCAATAAACGGCTGATATCTTTTTGATCATCAACGATCAATACTCGGTACGGCATGAGCAGGCTCCAAAACCGCGAAACTCAGACTTCCCAACAAGCAACCCAGTGATCGGGTGTAATCTCGCGGAATACGGGTTCTTCCTGGGCGCATTTTGGCGTGGCAATGGGGCAGCGGGGATGAAAACGGCAGCCGGAGGGCGGGTGAAAGGGGCTGGGAACATCACCTTTGAGGATGGTGCGCTCGCGCTTTAGCATGGGATCGGGAATGGGGATGGCGGACATGAGCGCGCGGGTATAGGGGTGCAGGGGGTTGGCGAAAAGGTCATCGCGGCCCGAAAGTTCGACCATTTTGCCGACATACATGACCGCTACGCGGTCTGAGATGTGTTCCACAACGCTGAGGTTGTGAGCAATAAAGAGGTAAGTGAGCCCAAACTCATTCTGCAGGTCTTTTAGAATATTCAAAACCTGCGATTGGATTGAAACATCCAAAGCGGAAACCGGCTCGTCACAGACAATAAATTTGGGGCGCAGGGCCAGGGCGCGGGCAATACCAATGCGTTGGCGCTGCCCGCCAGAAAACTCATGCGGATAGCGGCGGGCGTGATAATCTTCGAGACCCACTTTTTTGAGCGTATCGAGCATGATTGCATAACGCTCTTTGGATGTGCCGATGCCGTGGATGTTGAGGCCTTCCATGACAGATTCGCCAATGGGCATGCGCGGGTCGAGCGAGGCGTATGGGTCCTGAAAGATGATCTGCATGTTGCGGCGCATGGCTTTCATTTCAGAGCCATTGAGTTTAAATACGTCTTTCCCATCAATAATGACCGAGCCGGAGGTGGGTTCGATCAGGCGCAAGATGGTGCGCCCGATGGTGGTTTTTCCGCAACCAGATTCGCCTACCATGCCGAGGGTTTCGCCTTCGCGCACAACGAAACTGACATCATCCACAGCGCGAACGTAATCCTTGACACGCTGCAACAGGCCCTCGCGGACCGGGAAATACTTGACGAGATTTTTTACCTGAATAAGTTCGGTAGCCGGTTTTTCAGCCATCAAATGCTCCGCTGTATGTGATTATTTAAGTGGCGCATTGTGACCATCAGCATCCTGATAAAGCCAGCAGCGCACGATATGGTTGGGACGATGAGTCACCAGGTCGGGTTCTTTTTCGGTGCAAATGGAAAGGGCGTAATCGGTGCGTGAATGGCAGCGGGCGGCAAAACGGCAGCCGGGGGGCAGGTTCACCAGGTTGGGCACCGAGCCGGGGATGACTTCAAGGCGGTCTTTAAGCTTGCCCAGGATCGGGATGGAACCAATCAGCCCCTGGGTATAAGGATGCAGGGGGGTTTCAAACAGGTTTTGCACATCGGCCTGTTCGACGATCTGCCCGGCATACATGACTGCCACGCGCTCGGCCATTTCGGCGACCACGCCGAGGTCATGGGTGATGAGGATGATGGCGGTGCCAATATTCTGGCGCAGGTTGCGCATGAGGTCCAAGATTTGGGCCTGGATGGTTACATCGAGGGCGGTGGTGGGCTCATCGGCGATCAACAGATTGGGCACACAGGCCAGGGCCATGGCGATCATGACGCGCTGCGCCTGCCCGCCAGAAAGCTCGTGAGGGTAGGATTGGGCACGACGTTCTGGGTCTGGAATGCCGACCATTTTTAGCAATTCAATGGCGCGCTCGCGGCCCTTTTCCTTGCTCATATTCTGGTGAATGCCGAGTACTTCGGAGATTTGGTCGCCCACCCTGAAAACTGGGTTGAGGGCGGTCTGGGGCTGCTGGAAGATCATGGAGACACGGTTGCCGCGCACCTGGATCATGTCTTCTTCGCTGGCGGTGACCAGATCTTTGCCTTCAAAGATGATCTGTCCGGAGACGATCTTACCGGGCCGGCTGATGAGGCGCATAATGGAGAGCGAGGTGACGCTCTTGCCGCAGCCAGATTCGCCGACCAGGCCCATGACTTCACCGGGAAAGACATGAAAATCCACGCCATCCACAGCTTTTACCACGCCATCTTCGGTATAAAAATAGGTCTTAAGGTTTTTTACTTCAAGAAGTGGTTGTTTGGTTTTTTGTTCTGTCACCGGGCTGCTCCAGTTAGTTGAATTGATTTATTATACTGGATTTTTTTATAGGGTTATCTCAGGTGGAGAATATATTACGGGATGGGTTGATAAAGACCTGCTCGCAATGGGCAGGTCTTTATGCGGTCAATTATTTATCGCGCGAGCGGCGGATTTCGACAAAAACCTGGGCGGCACCGATGATCCCCAGGAAGAGGCCCAATACAGACGCAGTATAAGAGAAGAAGTTGAGAAAAAAGGTTGACTCTAGCAGCTTGAGGACCATTAATAAAGGCAGGAGAAAACCCAAGAACACCAGGACAAACCCGATGATGATGAGTGTGCGAGGGCTGAGCCTGATCATTTTTTATGCAACCAGCAGGAAACCTGGTGAGCGGGTTCGATTTCAACTTCAACAGGCACGTTTACATCACATTCGCCTATGATGATGCGCGAGCAGCGGGGGTGGAAGCGGCAGCCCGCGGGTGGATTAACCAGGCTGGGCGGTTCACCCGGCGGCACTTCTTTATAAGATTTGGCATTGTTGGAGTCGGGGTCGGATGTGCCTGCCAAAAGAGCGTGAGTATAGGGATGAGCGGCATTCCGCAGTAAACTCTGCACCAACGATTTTTCAATCAAGCGTCCGGCATACATGACAAAGATACGCTCGGAGAAATAGCTGACGGTTGAGAGGTCGTGGGTGATGTAAATGACCGAGAGGTTGTGCTTTTCCTGCAAGCCGCGCAAGAGCTTGAGAATTTCCACGCGCACAGAAGCATCCAGCATGGAAACCGGCTCATCGGCGACGATGAATTTTGGCTCAAGGATCATGGCGCGGGCAATGACCACGCGCTGCAGTTGCCCACCGCTCAACATGTGTGGGTATTTCTGGAGGAAATCTTCGACCGGGCCGAGCTTGACTTCTTCCATCGTTTTGCGGATGCGCTGCAAGCGTTCGGCTTTATCGTGCACACCGCCAATGATAAGGGGTTCTTCGAGGATACGCTGGATGTTCATGAAGGGCGGCAGCGCGCCAAAGGGATCTTGCTGCACGTAGCCGACCTGTGAACGATACCATTTGAGGTCCCTGGCATTCAGCTTGCTGATGTCTTTGCCATCGAATGTGATGGTGCCTTTGGTGGGACGGTGCAAGCCGAGAATGGCTTTCATCAGGCTGGATTTGCCGCAGCCTGATTCACCCACCACGGCGATGGCTTCGCCCTGATGCACGTCAAAACTGACATCATCCACGGCGCGCACATAACCAGCGTGACCAAAGCCAAAGCGGCGAAGTTCAAACCAGACATGCAAACCCTGGATCGAAAGTAGCACCTTGCGCTGTTGCGACTCTACCGGTGGAGTGTTCTCATTTGTGGTTGTGGTATCTATAAACATGCCCGGCTCCTGTTATTGATGTAACCAACACTTAACCCTGCGCCCTTCTTTTTCAAAGATGGGCGGTTCTTCGCTGCACTTTTCGAAGCGCATGGTGCAGCGGGCAGAGAAACGGCAGCCTTGCGGTGGGTTAATCAGGCTGGGCGGCTGACCGGTAATAAATTCGAGCTCTTTGGTGCCGCGCAAACGAGGAACGCTCGCCATGAGTTTTTGCGAGTAAGGGTGCAGCGGCATGGAGAAGAAGCGCTCAGCATCGCTCATTTCAACGACCTGACCGGCATACATCACGGCAACATCATCCGCCAGCTCGCTGGATGTGGCAATATCATGGGTAATGAGGATGAAGCTTACGCCCAATTCTTTTTTGATGCGCTTGAGGACATTGAAGATATTGGCCTGGGTGAGCACATCGAGGGCAGAGGTGGGTTCGTCGAGCAGGACCAGGCTGGGGGAGGTGACCAGGGACATGGCAATCGCCACGCGCTGGCGCATACCGCCGGAGAGTTCAAAGGGATAACGCGTGATAAAATCGCCCGAAACGCCTACGTGCTGGAACATCTTGCGGGTCATATCGAGGGCTTCTTTTTTGGTGACACCCAGATGGACCATAGCGGGTTCCGCCACCTGGTCTCCAACAGTCAAGACGGGGTTAAGGGCATTCATGGCGGCTTGAGGTACAAGCGACATGGCCGCCCAACGAATATTCTGGCGGAATTCTTCTTCGTTGAGAAGCATTACGTCCTTGCCATCGAGGAAGACCTGCCCGCTGTATGAATCAACATTGCGCGGCAGCAAGCGCAGGATGGCTTTTGCCAGAGAGCTTTTGCCGCAGCCTGATTCGCCCAAAACTACGACAGCGCGGTTGTAATCCAGATCAAAATCAACCCCATCGACGGCCTGCACAACACCGGTACCAGCCCGGAAGTGCAAAACCAGGTTTTCAACGCGTAGAAGTTTCTTCTCGGCCATTGGTTACATTCCTCTCAGGCGGGGGTTGAAAATACGATCGAGGGCAAAGCCGAGCATGGCAAAACCCAAACCAGTGAACATCAACAAGACGGCTGGCTCAAGGATCCAATAATACATACCTTTGTAGAGCGCTCCGTTGGACCAGGCGTCATTAATGATCTTGCCCCAGGTGGGTAGGACGGGGTCACCAAGGCCGAGCACGGCAAGCGTGGCCTCGAGGAACACAAAGGCGGGGATGGAGGAGACCAGACCGGGAATGAGCAGCGGGATCATGCGCGGGATGAGGTACAGGAAGACGATGCGCTGGCTGCTGGCGCCGTAAGCGCGCGCAGCTTCGATGTAGGTGGATTCTTTGACCTGCATGAAAATGGCGCGGTAGCTCTTGATTTGGCCGGTAAAAATGCTTAACAGGATGGTGACACCCAGAATAAGCCAGATGCTGCGCGAGTAAAAAGTGCCAACCATGATGAGGATATTCAAGAACGGCAGGATGATGTTGACTTCGGTAATGCGCTGGATCAGTTCATCAACCCAACCAGCGTACCAGGCGCCCGCCGCGGCAATGATCATGGTAAGGACGGATGTGCCCAAAGAGGCAAGCAAGCCAAAAGCGAGCGCAATTGGCGCGCCCCACAGGAGCGGCAGCATCAAATCACGGCGGGACATATCGGTGCCAGCCAGGCCGTAGACCAGGCCATGGAAGACAAACTCGGCATCCAGGTCAGCACCTTCTTCAAAGGTGACCACGTTCAAGATAAGCTGGTATTTGCCTTTCAAGGGGATAAGCGGATCGGAATCGGGTTTGGCAAACAGAGCAGGAATAATCTCCCCGCCGCCCAGCCTGCGTTTTAATTTCTCATCCTGAGAGAAGCGAAAAGTCTGTTTCGGGCTGACGCCGAAATCGGATATCCTGACTTTGCGCTGGTCGGGGGTCATCAAATAAATCGAGACAAAAGGCTGTTTTTGTTTGAAGGTAGAAGTGAAATACAGGAGCAATTCTTGCGGGAATTCATCATAGGAAAAATCGAAATTGTAGGTGATCTCGATTGAGCTGGTACCCTTGGTACCGGGCGTGACTACTTTGGTCATGCCGCTATTGGCACTTTTGACAGCAAAAGACTCGGGCAATTTTTTGGCGGTGAAAAGGTTGGTCCAGGCGGGCGGCGCAAAGCGCGGGTTCTGATACCAGACATCTTCACCACCACGCCACAGACGAATGGCTTCGCTGTAAGGAATGGTGATCATGGCATAGGCTGCCAGGACAACCAGCAGCAGGATGACAATCACCCCCAAAACGGCCGATGGGTAACGCATCATTTCGCGGAAGGCATTTTTAATTGAGTTCATGGGTTGTTTTATCCACCGACTTTGACTCTGGGGTCAACCAGGGCATAGACGAAATCAAGCAAAAAGACAGTGATCGCGAGCAAATAGGCGTAAATGATGGTTGTCCCGACGATGACGGGGGTGTCATAAAGGCCAATGGCCTGGAATGAGGTGCGGCCCAGGCCGGGCCAGAGGAAGACCGTTTCGGTGATGATAGCGCCTGTCCATAAACCGATCAACATTAAGGCGAAGCTGGTGATGATGGTGGGCAGGGTGGGCTGCAAAATGTAGCGCTGTTCAATATCGCGCGGCAGGAGGCCTTTGGCCTTGGCCATCTCGACATAGTCTTCACTGGAATAGATCAGGAAAAAAGTACGCCAGTTGTAAATACTGATAAAAATAGAGCTTATGATGAGGGAAGAAGCGGGCAAAATCAGGTGCTGAAGCAGGCTGATGGTGTATTCAATTTTATTATCGGGTGGCGGCGTTGAAACCATGCCACCGAAAGGCAGAACTTTAAAGATGGCGGCAAAGATGAGGATAAAGAAAATACCGTAAAACCAGGGCGGAGCCGCCGAAGTGGGCGACAGCGCGATGACAAGCTTATCCCAAAAGCTGCCGTACTTTCTGGAAAGTGAAAGCGCCAGGTAGAGGCTGGCAAAAAATAATATCAGATTGGAAGAACCCATGAGCAGCAGGGTAGCGGGCAGCCGTTCCAGGATGATGAGGTTGACCTGGCGGGAACCGCTATCGCTGGACATGTTGATGGCGCGACCCAGTTTCATTTGCAGGGCATTGGTCAGATAGGCGAAGTTACGAATCGCGACGGGGGTATCGAGACCCATGCGTTTCTCCTGCAGTTTGATCATATCTTCGGCGAGCTTTTTCTTTACTTCGGTGGTCATACCCTTGTTGGCAGGATTGTTCATGACCTGCGCGGTGACATTCTCGCGAATATCGGAGCGCATGATCTGATCTACATAACCACCCATGTTGGCGATAATGATGGTGAGATAAATGCCAATCACAATCGTTACAAAAAGGGTGAATAAGCGCACGACGGTATAACGCGCCACACGCAATAAAGTACTGTTTGATGAAGATTTTTTTGGTGATTCTGAACCTGACGACTGGCTGCCTGATGTCATGTTCTGCCCTCGGGAACCTGGGATTGATAGGGGCAAGGGTTTCTCCCTTGCCCCTATTTTTACTTTATTGACTGGTTACAGCATTGCCCTGAATTACGGGGCAGTAACAAATTCCATGCTTGTAAAGGTAGGAACGCTGACGGACAACGGAACAACAGCGATCTCGATCTTGTTGGAGCCAGCTTCGAGCTTGGCAGTGACTTCCTTGGTGAGGACAACCTTGTACTGGCCGTCCTTGACAAAGTCAGCGAGACCAACAAGAGCAACTTCGCCCTTGGCGTTGTAGAGCAGATACTTGACCTGCTTGATCTCAGCCTGCGGGAAGGCTTCGCCCTTGAAGGTGACGAAGACATCGAAGGTAGCTTCATCACCGATCTTGACCTGTCCGGCGCCATCGATGGCGGCTTCGGCCAACTTGGGTTCGCCGAAGTTTGACCAGCGGTCAGCCAGATCGGGGTAGTCGGGATTGTTCTTGAGGGTGAGGGATTTCTCGGTCAGGAAGACCTTGTCTAGAATGTAGGGGCCGGTGCCGACGATCATGTGACCGTGATCGGCATAGAACTTGGCCAGGTTGGCGTAGCGAGCCTTGGCTTCGTCGGCTGTTACGTAGGCGCTCATGGTGGGGGCATACGGGATGTAGGATTCACCTGCGGCCTGATCGATGTATTTCTTCAGGATTTCGAGGCTGGGTCCACCCACATAGCTGGTCCATTCAACTTTTGCGGCAGTGGCCTTGTCGGTCGAGTAAGCCAATTCGCCAGCAGCTTCGGCCAGGTTGCCGATCGCGATGGCATCCCACGTGGATTCGCCAAAACCGTAATTTGGCCACAAGGAGACAGCCATGTTTTCGGCATCCGGGTAGGACAAATCGGTGTAGTATTCGATGACCAAAGGATCGGTGGATGTGATCTTCATACCCTTGAAGGTGGCCATAAAGGATTCAAACAACGGCACACTGGCTTCATCATAGATCGGGCTATCTTTCTTGGCGCGATCGAAGGTGAGGATGAAGCCCATGACAACATCGGCGGCGCTGAAGGCGCTGCCATCGTGCCATTTGACGGTTTTGTAGAGGTCAGCAGGGTAGGTCACAACGGATTTGATTTTGGCGGTCTTGCCATCCCCAGCGGGGATAAAGGTCTGGGTCTTGGCATCCCAATCTGCCCAGGCATCGGCCGGGACCTTGATCTCGTCGGCGGTGTTGAGGGTAACCCAATCTAGCGTCTTGTTGGTGGGAGGCAGGCTGGCAAGCACGGTGATATCAGCCTTCTCAGCGCGCAGAGGCCAAACCAAACCGGTGTAAGGGTCTGACATAAAGCCCAACCAACTTTGGGTGCCGCGCAGCGCGGCCTGATCGAAGGTCCAGTTGCCACCGGCGACGGGGTTCCACGGGTCGGCAAACAGGTTCTGGGTGGCCCACTTCATTTGGCCGCCTTCCTGATCCTTAAAGCGCAGGGTGTAGGGGTAGATCTGGGCGCTCTCAATGCCAGCAGCCAGGTCGGAGGTGGCCTGTACGGTAGTTACATAGGGAGTGTAGTTCTTGCCGTCGATCAGGAAGACTTGCAGGGAATCCTGCAGGCTGAGTTCCATGGCCTTGGCAAACATTTCACGGCGCTGTTCGAGGGTGGTAAAGACGCCGTTATTCAGGTCATCGCCGAGCTTCTTGAATTCAGGGTCAGAAACATTGGCGAGGAAGACG
>JBBRWF010000126.1:0-9975 GCA_038249405.1 Anaerolineales bacterium | reverse complement strand
GGTGCAATGTTTTGTAAAAGTGCTAAAATCTCTGTCATGGGCTTTTTGTGGGTGAGTTTTTGTCCGGAAGACTTTAACTCTACTGCAAAAAACCCTATTTTATTTGACTAATTTTGGCGAAGGTATTGAACTATAGTACATCAAACCCGTAAAAGTATCATCGTCATTAAGAGTAGGTTTATCTCACCCTTTAGAGTGAGATAAACCGGCTGGCCCAATCCCCATGGACCGGCTTAGCGGTTATTTCACCAATTCCTGCTCGCTCACCAACTGCAGTTCCCATGGGTTCCCTTCATAATGACAGCGCGCGCAATCCACCTGCAGTTCAACCTGATGAGACAACATAGAATATGCCAGGGCACGAGAGAAAGCCATCTTACTCGTAATGGTTGATAGTTCAACCTGATGAGACAACATAGAATATGCCAGGGCTGCGTCTACTTCTGGCTCTACTGCCACAATTCCCCATTCGCCGTTGATTTCTGAGCGACCAATCTTTGCCTGACCAGGCGCGTGACAGGCAATGCAGGCAACAGAAGCATGCGCGGGGCCGTGAATACTTGCCGGAGCCTGGGCAGCCTGGGTTGCAGACACGTGGCATCCTGGTCCGCCGCACTCGGTTGCGCCAACATCGACATGAACACCGATAGGTGTTGCAGGAGGTAGGTCGCTTGTATTGCGAATGTCAGCATGGCAGCCAGAATTAGAACAAGATACCGTGGTACTGTGCGCATTGTGGCAGTCCAGACAGTTCAAGACCTGGTGCGGGGCAGCCTGCTCGCCTGCAGTGCCAGAAGCCAGGTGGCAGTCTGCACACAGGCTCTCACCACTCTCAATCGGCTCGTTGCTCATTCCGTGGCAGGTTTCGCAATTCACGCTTTGGGCGGCGTTCTTATGCGTACTTTCATTCCACAAAATCCATTCTGGGGAAGATTTTGGCGGGGTGATTGTCGGGTGACTGACTGTTTGTGTATGTGGTGCGGTTTTTATGGTAAGTTCAGGTGGCCGCACAGCCAAATCTATCGTCGGTTCCGCCCCTTTGCAGCCGCACAATAAGAAAACAATTAGCACAAAAACTAAAGCCCTGACACGCAAGATGCACTCTCCAGACTACTTTTTGATGAACAACCTGTGCCTTGGTTCAAAATTAGGGGACCGGGATAACAAAAAAATCGCGTTTCCAACTGCCAAACAAGTATGAACCGATGACCGCGTGAGAACAATCCGCAGCTCGACTGAGAATCTGGCATCGTATGTTCCTAATATATAAAAATGCTGGCTCGCAAGTAGGAGCCAGCATTACAGGTTGATGCTAAAACTACCTTCGGCGTTTATCCCGTGCAGCGTCCGGCAGGGTGGAGCAGAAAAAATCCACTGGGCCAGGTAATTGTCTTTTTAACTTGCACTATTTTTCCTGATGCTTATGGGTGAGTACACAAGAAGTACCAGGCACTAACCGGCAGCGTTTGCCTACTTCAGGATATCCTTCTTCACTTTCTGCAAATCCTCCAGGATGTCCAGTTCCGCTTTCAGCTCGCCTGTCAACGAGGAGATATAGGCCTTCACATTGCGCACCAGCTTGCCAATTTCTCGCGCAGAACGGGCCAGCCTTTCCGGCCCCAGCACGATCCCGGCCAAAAGGAGGATCACCAGCAGCTCGCTGCCGCCTATTCCAAATAAGTTATCCATCTCAGCCTCTATTCACAAAAGCGCACAGTATTATGCTGATCACATATAACACCGTCAGCGGTGCCATCACCAACCCCATGTTCACCGGGTCCACCGTTGGGGTCACTGCTGCCGCCACCACCGCCATCAGCACCAGCGCATAGCGCCAACTCTGGGCCAGCTGCTTCGCACTCACAAACTTCAGCTTGGCCAGGAACATCAACACAAGCGGCATCTCAAAGCATATCCCGATCCAGAACATCAGGCTGGTTATAAACTTAAAGTAGTTCTCCGGTCGCACCTGAGTGGTGATATTTAGAAAATTGGCCAAAAAAGGCACTGCCACCGGCAGCATCACGTACCAGGTAAAAACCACCCCGCCCGCAAACAACAAGGCCGCGAACGGCACCATCACCAACAGCCAGACCTGTTCGCTGCGCTTCAGCCCGGGCAGGATGAATGCCACCAGCTGATACAGGATGATCGGCATGCCCAGCACAAACCCACCCAACAGCGACACCTTCATAAAAATGGCGATATTTTCGGTCAGTTCTATCGATACCAGCTGCGCCGTGCCGCCTATCGGCCCAGCCAGGAATTCGATCAACTGCGACGAAAAGCCAAAGCTGATCCCGGTCGTGATCATCAGCGCAAGGAATGCCTTAAACACGCGCACGCGCAACTCGTTCAGATGCTGCAGCAGCGGCGCGGAGCTTTCCATTTGGACACGGGCCTTGCGGTGTGCTCGCCCAAAAGCGCGCACAAAGTTACGCCAGCCGCGTTTCGGTTTTTGCTCAGCAGTCGTTATGGTCTTCACAGGCCAGGGTTACTCTTTCTTACCGTCAGTTTCTTCTTTGCCTTCCGGGTCTTTGAGCGCGCTGCGGAAATCATGCATGCCCTTGCCCAATTCTCCAGCAATCTTGCTGATGCGCCCTACCCCAAACAGCAGCAGCACTATTACCAAAATAATAATCAATTCGGTCGGTCCTAATCCAAGCATAGCCTTTTTCTCCTTGCCTCGGTCATGTTCCGGGTTTGTTTAAACATTGGAAATATTCGCTGACTGGGAATCAGCACTGCCTACAATCAAACACTCCAATATCCACAGTATTTATTTACACACAGGCTTCGGTCTGCACCATTTTCAAAATTCACTGCGCTGGAAAAACCAATCACAATCGATGGTTTTCTCGCAGGTGGTGTTTTGGAGAAATCGCTTCACAACTGGCCAAGTACCAGTGAGTAAATACCAACTTAGTCTGGAAGTTCCCTACTTAAGGCACAAACTAACCTAGCTGGGCTGCCTCTTTCGACAATGGAACTTCCAATACTTCAGAAAAAGCGCGGGCAGCTCCCCTCGTGAGATGAGCCAAGCCCGTATAGAAATCTGTTTTGGCGTTGCGCTCAACCAATTTACACCAGTTCAAGACCCATACACCCAGGTGTGCGCTTAAAAACTCACGCTGGGCATCCAGCAAATCGTTCAGTTCAGCCATGTTCTCATTTTCTACAGCCTTAAGAGCCAATGTGGCAACATGAGCAAAGAACAATAACTCCAAGCCAATATGATCATCTGGTTCCTGATTGATTTTTTCGGCTTCAAGGCCAAACCGGCGGTACCAACCGCGAACTTTAATAGTTTGTTCCTGAAAAACCATGCGATCTTCACTAAAATAGACCGACTCCCAGGAAGGAACTATCCCTTTGCCCACACCAACAAATAAACGCGTGTAGTCTGCTCTCAGGGTATCAAAAGACTCATCGCTTAGTTCTGGTTTGTTATCTCTGACCCATTGATTCAATAAAACCAAACCCAACCCTGTTTCCTTTTGATTTGCGCCAAAGGGAACCTCGCTAAAAACGTCTTCAGCGATCAGGCTTTGCAACCATTCTTTATCGAGCGGTTCGTAAAGAAGGCGGCCCAACAAGCTAAATACCAATATCTCACCCAACAATATTTCATTCCACTCAACATTTGGTTTATCCATGGTCATCATATTTCCTTTTGGCAGAACGACCTCTTCGCATTATCACAAAGTATATCGTTATAAGTGGAATACCTACAATGGCAATAAGTATTAACGAGTAGGTTATAAAAGTCACAACCTGAATGGTACTCAGGCCAAATTTGGCCAGGCTATTTTGCAGCATAGTATACAAACCAGGCTCCCAAACCGGTGACAACAGGGTTTCGGTTACAGGGTTAAGCAGCGCAGAAACTGCTGTGTTGTTTGCAAGCACAGAAACACGGCCGTCTTCTTGCACCACCACCATACTGCCTGGTTGAATGCCGATTGATTGATCGAGCCTGTTGGAGCGCACCGCGGCCTCTCCATCCAATAAATAAAATCGAGCTGCCTGATTGGGAAGCTTCTCTAGGGCGAACCTGCCAGAAGACCATCTGATTTCCGCTCCAGGCAGGCGGATCAGCAAGGCCTTGTCCTCTTCGCCATGTCCCCACAGCCAGCCAACATCCAGGCGCACAACACCATCCTGAAAAACGGCCGTGGTTTCAGCGGGCATGAATAGCGCGCCTTGCCCCCACGGGAAGGTACGCGTATCTGGGCGGCGTTTTAATTCCGTATTATTTCCGGACTGCAGTGCAATCGTCTGGCTGAAATATCCCGGCGCAGTGATGACCGCATAGCGGTCAGCGGCATCAACCGGGGTAAGCCAGGTTCCGCTAGTAGTATCAACACTGTGCACACTGCCGTTGGGCAGCGTCAGCCAGGCAAATGGCAGCCAAACGGCCTGCTGTTCGCTAACGTTTCCAGTCACAAATTTACCAATCACAGGGGCAACAGTCAGCATAAGCTTCGACTGGGTCGATTTTGCCAGATCGACAGATTCAACATTGCCCACCAGTCCCTGGCCCGCAAGGCTACCAATATCCGGGGAAACTAGATACCGGGCAACTGGTAAATTCTTGAAAACAAAAATTCCTTGTATCGTTTGTGCTTGGTGAATGGGCCCGGCCGGAAGTTCAAGCGCCCAAACCGTCACAGAATCTGTGTAAGCGCCTTGCTGCTGCGAGATCGACCCACCAATTACACCTCTGCGAGACTGCACCCTGATCACCACGCCTTGCGCTTCAGCGCTGCCTGGTTGGTAACTGATTTCCTCTGACTGCATGCCCTCATAATAAGTCCCGTTGACAATTTGGTCAGGCACAGTAATCGCATAGGCAGTGGATGCACGAGACAACACTTCAACATCAACTATTCCTACTCCGTTTGCCCCTGTTATGGCATTGAAATTTCTGGCGCGCCATTCATATAAACGGGTGACAGCCTGCACAGCTACACCCGGAACGGGTTCGCCAGTCTGGTCATCGACCACTGTCACATTGAGTACGCCCGCTGAGCTCACATCTACATTAATCCAGCGGTCATCACTGGCTGTGGCTTCATCTGGCGTTGTTGCCCGTGCCATTAGGCGAACATCACCCCGCGGAAGAAAATATTCCGCAGCATACTGGGCATGGCACGAATCACAGACAATTCGGCCTGCGTCTATCTGATCGGCCGATTCGACGGGGTTATTTCCATCCGGGTTAATTCCCAAATTAATCGAGAAGTAACCATCCGAGTTCAGCACTGCCGGAACGGCAGCCAATTTCTCCGCGCCAGCCCATACTTCAACATGGACAGTGATTTTGGAAACATCGGTGCCAGCATATGTAACCTTTCCGGTCACATTCAATGGGGCTTTCAAATCTGGGCGTGTATAAAAAGTTTCTCCATTGCCAGGTGAGACAATTTTTATGCCAATATTCTTGCCTGGACTGGGTATACCTGCATTACCTGCGCTTAGTGTGTGCCCAACAATGGAAGTTGGCGCATTCGGCTGCGCTGGGAAGACAGGACACCAATTTAGACTAGCACCGCCTGAATGGCAGGTCTCGCAGCGGACTTCCAATACAGCAGGCGCAATTGAATTGCCTAAAGGGTGATGGCAGACCTGGCAATCCCCGCTGTGACTCGCAGGCGGCGGTGGCTGGTCAAAAGACAACAGCACCTGCGGAAGATCCCACAGACGCACGGATGCATCATCCGCGCCCGAAACCAGCATACCGCCATCTGCAGAAATGGCGACATCATAGATAAAACCAGTATGCCCGGTAAGGATATTTTTCAACTGCCCGTCATCCACTCGCCATAATCGAATAGTTGTGTCGACGGAACCGGTGATTAATGTGCTGTCATCAGGGGTGAAAGCCAGACCAAGCACACTGGCCCGATGCCCTTTCAATGCATGCAGCAAGGTGCCATCCGATACACGCCACAGGCGTGCATTTGCATCGAAAGCCCCTGAAGCCAATATCTTACCATCATGGGAAAATTGCAGCGTTCTTACCCAGTCCTTGTGGCCTTTCAGCGTGTTCAGTAAAACCCCATCTTGCACACGCCACAACCGGATTGTTCCATCTCGCATGCCGGCAGCAATAACAGCCATGTCAGGTGAAAAAGTTACACAGCGCACACCCTCTGTATCGTTGTCCAAAATGCGCACAAGAGACCCGTCATCCGTACGCCAAATTCTTATTGTGTCATCATCTGCTGCCGAGGCAAGCATACTATCGTCTGCGTTGAAGGTAATATTGGTGACCCGGTCAGTATGCCCCAGCAAAGTTCTAATTAAGCTGCCGTCAGTAGTATTCCACAGCTTGATGGTGTGGTCGAAGATTCCTGCAGCCACACTTTTTCCGTCACCAGTCAGCGCCACACTCCTGGCCCATTCTCCCGTTTCAATAAAACGGATTTCTTCACGGCCCGGAAGAGCAAATAGGTGAACCCCAAAGGAGGACCCTACAGCCAAAAGATCAGCGCTGTCTGACAGCGAAACAGCATTGGCCCTTTCCCAAGGCTGTAAGTGAATGATGCCTAAGAGTGCGTCATCCGGGTTTAAGGTTTTCAGGGAAGGAAAATCTGCAGGCGCAAAATGGTCGGGGTGCTGCCCAGGCAGGCCAGGCAAAGTTGGGTAATTTCCATTCGGTAAGAATCCAGCAGGGCTGAAGACTGCACCCACAATAAAAAAATAACCAAAAATAATCCCCGATAATCTCAAAAACCATTTTGATAATATATGAGCCATCAGTCACCTTCCGCGGAATTTCGTGAATACTGTGATAATGTCAAAATGTCTATTAAATATCAAACAGCCAGGGACGATGCAAGCATCATCCCTGGCTGTTTTTGTAGATATTACAGTCCGATGCCTTGATGAGTCAAATAGAAAAGCATACGGCCCATTACTTCCGCTACAAAAACCAGCATAAACGCACCGTAGGTCAAATAGCTCATCATGCGCTCTTTGCCAGTTCGTTCAGCGGTAATGTAGAGGAACGCCCCGAATACACCTGCGCCAAGGAATACCAGCGCCAAACGGAGGAAATAGAGTGCTCCATAAGAGCCCACTATCATGCGGGCACTCGCAACAGCGCTTTTAGGCCCGGTAGCAAGGTAGCCCATATACAGTGGTTGAGTGACCAATATAAGCCCTACCAACACGATACTGGCAACCGAGATGCCCTTAAGAACTGCGCGCAGAAGCTCACATTGAACATCCGCACAGCCCGGATTCTTGGCCTGGATATAGGCATAATTGATCACAAACGCCACACCCAGAGCCAACCCACCTAACAGAAAAGTGGTTGCGAAAAAAGAGACAGGAGTCGCCAGTGAGTTCCAAGCTGGCTGGTTAGGCAGCATGTAAACCTGTGACATGCTGAAAACCAGGGCTACGCCCGCCACCGCGGCCAACCATGCGACAATGTTGCGGCTTGCAAAAGTGCCCCATTTGAACCACTGCATGGCTGAAAATGCGACACCCAACACGGCAAATACCACGCCAGCCAAAATCTCTCGGCTCAACCAGGAGGTTGCCAGGTTGGTTACCGCGCGGGGAGCATAGAGGGGGTTCCCAAGATGAAGCAGGGATGCCAGCATGCCCAAGCCCAGCGTAACAATGATTGCGACCAGAGCGCGGTCGCTCAAACGGTCTGCTTGCTCCATGCCGGCCTTTTGACGGGCATAATAATGGGCGATACCCAAAACCAGGAAAGCGCCTACCGACATTTGAGCAAGGATTGTAAAGGTAACTAATGCCCAATCATGAATACTCATGCTACACCTGTTCCATTTCTAGGATGTGGCCGGTGCCCTGACCACTGGGTTGTGAATGTCGATGGGGTGTTATGACTATCGCCGGATTGGTGAAATGTGCTTCTGGTAGCGGTTCAACTGCATTCTCCGTGCCATACTTCTTACGCATTTCTTCCAGTTCACCAAAGTCCAAAGCGCGCATAACACAGGCATCGACACAATAGGGATTTTCACCCTTGGCAACCAGATCGACACACATATTACACTTGGTCATTTTACCGATGGCTTCATTGAACTGTGGAGCTCCGTAAGGGCAAGCCCATTCGCAGTAGCGGCAGCCAATGCATAGGTCGGTATTAATCAAGACAATGCCATCATCACGCTTGGTGATGGCCGCAGCCGGGCATACCGCCACACAGCTGGGGTTTTCACAATGCATGCAAGCAACCGACATGGCATAAGCAAACATGTTGCTGGGCAGCAGCAGCGAGCGATCCTCCGGATCAGGCACCCATCCACCGCCACCGTATTCATACACTTTACGCCAGGTGATCCCTACGGGTAGATCATTCTTGGACTTGCATGCAATGGAACAGGCTTTGCATCCATTACACACGCTTGCGTCAAAATGGAAAGCATATTGTTTCGCCATCTTAGACCTCCTTCACCGGAACGCGGCCTGGCCATTTGTAATCTGGTAAAAGCTCAATTGGACCGGTGTATTTTTTAACTTCAACATTGCAGCTGTTCCAGCCCTGATGACCCTGCCCGGTGGCAATACCGCCGTTCAGTGTATTGGTGGCGCCAGCCTTGTCAATGCCAGATTCTTCATCAACTTCTGCCCAGGCACCCTCGCCTAGTGTAACCACACCCGGAAGCAAACGCTCTGTGATAAATACAGGGCGAATGACAGTGCCGTGACGGCTGGTTATTTGAACAATATCGCCTGGTTTGATTCCACGCACCTCAGCATCAATTGGATTAATAAAGAATTCCTGAGGGAAGGCTTCTCGCAACCAAGGCACACTATCCAGCATGGAATGTGAGCGGCGGCGATAGTGAATGGTGAAGAGCTGCAAGGGGAAATCACCCTTGACTTTATTTTCCCAATTTGCAAATGTATCTTCGTAACCTTCAATCGGGCGATAGTAAGCCGGGATTGGGCGGATTTCATTGAAGCCAGATTTTTTTACAAAATTAACGATTTCCTGGCAGTGAATTTCCAACTTGCCACTGGTGGTCTTGAGAGGATTGGCTTCAGGATCGTCACGGAAGGCCTTGTGGGCAATAAATTCGTAATTATCGCCTTCTTTGCGAGTAACCGTGTACACGCCTTTTTCTTTGAACTCAGTTAGCGGTATGCGGCCTGATTGCGGTTTTCCCTCAATTCCCATAGCAGTAATATCTTCTGCTGTGATGGTCAATAGAGATTCTTTGGTGACGCCATCATCTTTCAGAACATAAGAACCCGCCAGTTGGTTAAACACGGCTTGCGCAGGTGTCTGCTGGGCAACAATTTTAGGATCAAAGCCAAGTCGCTTGGCAATTTCTATAGCAATCTCTTCATCATCCTTGGTTTCAAAAATAGGGGCAACGACATTCCGCGCCCAAATGAAGTGATCACGATTTCCCTTGAGATACCCGGCGCGTTCCCACATGGAGGTTACGGGTAGTACAAGGTCAGAATACTTACAATTGGTGTTCATGACAAAGTTCAGAGAAGCTACAAATTCAACTTTGCGGTGCGCCTCGATACCCTTGGTCATGCCCACTTTTTGGTTCAGAGAGGAGCTGCCGTCATGCAGAATCATCTGGATGTTGATATCCTTGACTTTCTGATATCCGGAAATAAATTTTTGATTTACAACAGCATCCCAAACTTCATTGTTATTTACAGCGACGTTGATGACACCTTCAGGAGCTTCAGGTGGTGTGCAGCGCTCGCATGCCGCGCCACCAGCGCCAATCAAGAACGGGCCGCCATCAGCAGTGCGTTCCCAACAGCTAACACCGGTGCAGCAGCCGCTCTTACCAATGCTGCCAGTCATGGCGCCCAGGGTCATGAATACTTGCGGCCAGGAGTCGGTGTTGTTGGTGCGGGCAGGTGCCCAGGCGGTCAACAGGGATACACGTTCTGTCTTTGCAATCTCTCGCGCCAGGGCTCGGATCGTTCGCGCAGGAACACCACAAATCTCGGAAGCCC
>JBBRWF010000125.1:0-9979 GCA_038249405.1 Anaerolineales bacterium | reverse complement strand
GGGTGATGGATTTGATGACCATGGTGCCGACATCCTTCGCGCGACAGGCAGCGATCAGATCGAGCGTGTTCTGACGATAAACTGGCATGGACATCTGGACGTAATTGAGCGGGAAAAGCAGCGAGTCGAAATCAAAGCGCCGCAGCGCTTCCAGATAAATAGCCGGGGCTTGCACGCCATGACCCGTGATGCCAATAAAACGCGTCAGCCCGGCTTTTTGAGCTTCCACTATTGCTTCGAGCGCGCCGCCTTTCATGCAGACCTGGTCCAGCTCTTCAAAACTGGTGACCGCATGCAGTTGGTACAGGTCAAAGCGTTCGGTTTGCAGACGTTTAAGCGAGGCCTGCATCTCGTTCCATGCGCCTTCACGGGTGCGCTGCTGGGTTTTGCAGCCCAGGAAGAACTTCTCGCGTGTGCGCGGCATCCACGGACCGACGCGGTCTTCAGCCTGCCCGTATGAGGGCGCGATATCAATATGGTTAATCCCGGCTGCGATGACCTGTTCCATCGTACGATCAGCATCTGACTGGGAAATCTCCCAAAAAGCCGCCGCGCCAAAAATCGCGACTGTACTCATGTGGCCGGTACGGCCAAAACGCCTGGTTTGCATGGATTATGCTCCTGCGGCATGGAATGCCGCGCTAACGATGGTCTGGGCTTCGTCCAGAACCTGCGCCAAGTGGGTTTCATCTATAAAGCTTTCGGCATAGATCTTGTAGATTTCTTCTGTGCCTGAGGGGCGCGCCGCAAACCAGCCGTTCTCGGTCACAATTTTCAAGCCACCGATGGAGGCATTGTTGCCGGGCGCGCGGGTGAGGCGCGCGGTGATCTTTTCACCGGCCATTGTCTCGGCCTTGACGGCTTCGGGGGTAAGGTTCTTGAGCACATTTTTCTGGGCGGTATTTGCCACAGCATCGATACGCTTGTAGCAAGGGCTGCCGAAACGCGATGTTAAATCCTGGTAATGCTGACCGGGGTCGCGGCCGGTTTTGGCAGTAATCTCCGCAGCCAACAGGTTGAGGAGGATGCCATCCTTGTCAGTTGTCCAGACAGTGCCGTCTTTACGCAGGAAGGATGCGCCCGCGCTCTCTTCGCCGCCAAAACCAAAGGAACCGTCCAACAATCCATCCACAAACCATTTGAAACCCACAGGCACTTCCGAAAGCTCGCGACCGAGTGATGTTGCAACCCGGTCGATCATGGAACTGGAAACGAGGGTCTTACCGATTTTCGCGTGCGCTCCCCATCCGGCGCGGTTCTGGAACAGGTAAGAAATGGCTACTGCCAGGTAATGGTTCGGGTTGAGCAGCCCGACTGTAGGGCTGACGATGCCGTGCCGGTCTACATCCGGATCATTGGCAAAGGCGATCTCGAAATCATCTTTCAAATGGATAAGACTGGCCATGGCAAAGGGTGATGAGCAGTCCATGCGGATTTTGCCATCGTGGTCTACGCTCATAAAGCTGAAAGAGGGGTCTATGGCACGGTTAACCACGGTTATATTCAGCCTGTACATTTCCGCGATAATATCCCAGTAGTCCACCGCAGCGCCACCCAAAGGATCCACGCCGATGCGCAACCCGCTGGCCGAGATTTTATCCATCTCGATCACATTGGCCAGATCACGGATGTAAGGGGTGGCAAAATCGTGCATCTGTGTACCAGGCGCACGCAGCGCTTTGTTAAGCGGCAAACGTTTGACCGCACGCAGGCCATCGCGCAGAATTTCATTGGCGCGCGCCTGGATAACCTTGGTAATTTCCGGTCCGGCAGGGCCGCCGTTGGGCGGGTTGTATTTGAAGCCGCCATCAGATGGCGGATTATGCGAAGGTGTGATTACCACCCCATCTGCCAGTACAGTGCTGCGTCCGTGGTTGTAAGCCAGGATGGCGTGCGAAACTACCGGCGTGGGGGTATAAACCTGCCCGGAAGGGACGCGGATCTCCAATCCATTGGCGGCAAACACCTCAATCGAGGTTGCTTCTGCTGGTTCGGAGAGAGCGTGGGTATCTTTGCCAATGAAGAGCGGACCATCGATGCCCTGCTTCTGGCGGTATTCGCACAGTGCCTGGCTGACGGCGAGAATATGGTCTTCATTAAAGCTGCGATCACCCGATGTACCGCGATGCCCTGATGTGCCAAAGGAAATCTGCTGGGCAGGGTTGGCTGTATCCGGGTGTTCTGTATAATACATGGAAACCAAACGAGGAATGTTGACTAGAATTTCGCGGGGGGCAGGGCGGCCTGCCAGTGGGCTGGGTGACATGGGTGAGCCTCCAAACAGGGCGGGAACATATAGCGCTAATACCTGACACTCTATTGTAGCTTAATTTCACTGCGTCCCCATTCCCTGCAACCATTTTAGCCGAAACTACACTATAATTTTCCATACCCAACGCAGCCACAAATTGCGTTCTATATGCGTCGAAAGGAATGCCATGAGTAATCCATTGATCACGATTGAGCGTTTTTTGCTAAGCCAGCAGCCAGAGTATGCCAAAGGCGATCTGACCACCCTGTTCTACGATATCGCACTGGCAGCCAAGATGATCGCCACCCAGACACGCCGCGCAGCCCTGATGGATACGCTGGGTTATGAGGGCACCACCAACGTCCAGGGAGAACGCCAGCGGAAACTGGATGTGTATGCTGATTCGGTCATGTTCCAGCTAAACGACCATACGGGCCGGTTGTGCGCGATGGTTTCGGAAGAACGCGAGGATTGGATCCCGATTCCGGAGCCTTATTCTAAGGGAAATTATGTGCTGGTTTACGATCCGTTGGACGGTTCCAGTAATATCGACACTAATGTGACGATCGGCACCATCTTTGGCATCTACCGCGCGCTGGACGATAATAACCGCGGGCGGTTGGAAGATTGCCTGCGCTGCGGGCGCGATCTGGTGGCCGCCGGTTATATCATCTACGGCACAAGCACGATGTTCATTTACAGCGCAGGGCACGGCGTGCACGGTTTTACGCTTGACCCGGAAATAGGCGAATTCGTTCTGACGCATGAGGATATGCGCTTCCCGGCAGAACCCGCGTATTACAGCCTGAACTTCGGATCGTACCGCACCTGGGAAGCGGGCATCCAGCATTACGCGGATTGGCTGCGCAACACCCAGAAGCCCAAGCTCTCACAACGCTACATCGGTTCACTGGTGGCGGACTTCCACCGCAACATGTTGTACGGCGGCATCTATGGCTACCCAGCTGAGACAAAAAGCCCGGATGGCAAGATAAGGCTGTTGTATGAGGCCGGACCGCTGGCCTTTATTGCTGAACAGGCCGGAGGATACGGCTCTAACGGGCACCGATCGCTGCTCGACATCACCCCTGTCAGCCTGCATCAGCGCACGCCGGTTTTCCTGGGCAGCCGCGACCTTGTGGAAAAGGTGGAAGAATACCTGGGCAGGGTCTAAAGGAAGACAATCAGGAGTTGGTATGGATGGAACACGCCGCAGCGATATCAAAACAGGACTTCAAGTGAGCATTGTCCTGAAGCAAGATCAGACTTCGGGAAAACTCACCCAGGGAGTGGTCAAAGACATTCTGACCAACTCTCCCACCCATCCGCACGGCATCAAGGTGCGCCTGATAAGCGGACAGGTGGGACGGGTGAAGCAGGTAGTGCCTGAAGCATAGCCGCCTGATTTAGGAGCAGCCATGAAATCCTATCGCAAAGAACTGTGGTTCAATATCCCGGCAAGACGGGGGTTTGTGAATATCAGCGCGCAAGTCGAAGCCTGCCTGCTGGAGAGCGGCATCAAAGAAGGGCTCGCCCTGGTAAACGCCATGCACATTACTGCATCGGTCTTTATCAATGATGATGAGAGCGGACTGCAGCATGACTATGATGCCTGGTTGGAAAAACTGGCCCCACACGAACCACTCGGTGAGTACTGGCACAATCGCACCGGCGAGGATAATGCGGATGCACATCTGAAACGGCAGGTGATGGGGCGCGACGTGACCGTGGCTGTGACCAATGGCCGCCTGGATTTTGGTGCATGGGAGCAAATCTTCTATGGGGAGTTTGACGGACGGCGCGCCAAACGTGTGCTGGTAAAGATCATTGGTGAATAACAAACTCCCTGGCCTGAAAACCAGGGAGTTTGTTTTGGAACTTACTTTGCGTGCACCCGGCTGAGCATGCCGGCAACAATGGTTTCGGGGGATTGGGGCAGGGCTTTTTCCTGGAAGTGCAAGATGGCGAGGACAGGCATATCGAGCATGAAGGTGAGCATATGCATGCCGTGGGTCATGCCTGAATCCAGGTCATCGGTGCCCATGGATTGGGTCAATTGAGAGCGCATGATGGCAAGCATGGGTTCCAGAATCAGTTTGCCGCGCGGGTCGGCCAGCCATTCGCGGATGGTTGATTCCACATCCAGAACACTGGACAGAGTGATGGTGGAGTGGAGAGTGGCATTCAAGCGGCAGAAAATGTTCTCGGCGGAGGCGCCGATCAGGATTTCGACTGCGCCATCTTCGGTGATCCACTGCCCGTAAGCGGGGTGGTAATAGGCAAAGGCTCGGAAATCGAGATCAATGGAGACACGCCTGGTTTCACCGGGCTGTAGTTCGAGCTTGGCAAAACCTTTCAGTTCCTTGGAGGGGCGCACCAAGCCAGACTGCGGGTCGCGGACGTAGACCTGCACGACATCCTTGCCGGATACTTTGCCGGTGTTAGTGACATCGACCGAGACGATCAAACCATCCACATCTTTGAAGTCTGTGGCCGAAAGAGCGGGTTGGCTATAGGCAAAAGTGGTGTAACTGAGCCCGTAGCCAAAGGGGAACTGAACGGGCAATTCCTTGAGGTCGTAATAGCGGTAGCCGATGAAGAGGCCTTCGCCATAGCGTACTTCGCCATTGCCACCAGGCCAGTTGAGATGCGAGGGGGTATCGGAAAGCTTGAGAGGAAAGGTTTCGGCGAGCCGGCCGGAGGGATTGACGCGCCCATAGAGCACATCGGCGATGGCTTGCGCGCCAGCCTGACCCATCATCCAGGCTTCGAGCACGGCGGCTGTGCCGTTGATCCAGGCACCCATGGTGATTGGTGAGCCGTTGTTGAGAATAACGACGGTATTGGGTTGGACGGCTGTGACCGCTCGAATGAGGGCGACCTGCTGGATGGTCAGGTCGAGATCGGTGCGATCGTAGCCTTCGGATTCTTTGTAACCGGGCAGCGCGATGTAGAGCAGAGCCACGTCTGAAGAGTGGGCCAAGCCAACCGCCTGGTCGATGAGGTTCTGATTGAAGCAATCATCAGCCTGGTAGCCTTCGGCGTAGGTGAGTTCGGCATCCCCGGCGTGTTTCTGAAGTTCCTTGAAGGGCATGGAGACGCGGGTGGGGTTGATGTGCGAGCTACCACCGCCCTGGAAATGAGGTGTTTCGGCCGAGCGCCCGATAACGGCAATATGCCCGGCGGGTTTGAGGGGCAGAATGCCGTTGTTTTTGAGCAGCACCGCGCCTTCGGCTGCTATGCGGCTGGCGAGGGCATGATGAGCATCCTGGTCGAAGCTGCCGCCCTTGGGGGTTTGGGCGGCTTTGAGGACGATGCGCAGGATGCGGCGCACGGACTCGTCCAGCACGGATTCGTCGAGTTTGCCAGCACGGACAGCCTCAACGACGGCCTGCACACGGCTGTTTTTGGGTCCGGGCATTTCCAGGTCGAGGCCGCCGCGCAGGGAAGCCGGGCGGTCATGGACCGCGCCCCAGTCTGAGATGACGAAGCCTTCGAAACCCCATTCATTTTTGAGAATATCGGTCAGCAGGGGGTAATGTTCTGAGCAGTGAGTGCCGTTCAATTTGTTGTAAGCGCACATAACGGTCCAGGGCCGGGTTTTCTTGACAACGGTTTCGAAGGCGGGCAGGTAGATCTCGCGCAGGGTGCGCTGATCGACCTGGGCGTCGATCGTGAAGCGCTGGAATTCCTGGTTGTTGACGGCAAAATGCTTGAGGGATGTGCCGACACCCTGGCTCTGGATACCGGCAACCAGTTCGGCGGCCAACGCACCTGCCAGATAGGGATCTTCGGAGAAGTATTCAAAATTGCGCCCGCCGAGCGGGGAGCGTTTCATATTGACGCCAGGCCCGAGCAGGACATCCACGCCGAGGGAGATACATTCTTCGGCGAGGGCCTGGCCCATTTCGCGAAGCAGGTCGCCATCCCAGGTGGAGGCAAGGCAGGAGGCGGTGGGGAAGCAGGTGGATGGGAAGCTCTGGGATGTCATGGAATTGGGGTCCATGGGGCGGCGGACGCCATGCGGGCCGTCTGAGACGGTGAGTTTTGGGATGCCAAGACGGGGGATGGCGGTGGTATCCCAGGGGTTGGCGCCGGTACAAAGGGCGGCTTTTTCTTCGAGGGTCATCTGAGTGAGTATGGATTGGATGTCTGGCATTGGAGTTCCTTGTATTTGTGAATTTTGACTCATACTTAAATGATACGACAAAAAGAGGGGTGCGAAGGTTGTTTTTAAGAAATTCATCCCTAGCGGCAGAGATCCATGAGAAAATTTACAATAAATGCGTTGCCCTGGCAGGGCTGTCAGAGACGTGGCGCTATGAAGAGGACAGGCACAAAAAAGCACAATTATGCACAATTATGCACAATTATGCACAAAAAGGCACAATTTAAATAAAAAAATTTTTAATTTTTGTGCTGAAGCTGTTGATGTGTGACCGGTAATTTTTGGAATTTTCCGGTTTTCGATGAAGGTTGAGGTGAGTGTTTTTAAGGTAGGGTGTTGATAGAATTTTTGTTCTATTTGTAGAATTATACCATTGATGGGTCAGGTTGTTTGAGGTTTTCTTTTGCATTTACTGCGAGGTGAGGGCTTTAAAAAACGTGTGAAAAATGATAAGATTGTTCAATCCATTCCAACTACCTAAGGTAACGCATGAACCCCAACCAGACCGCTGCGCTGAAAAATATTGAACAGGCCCAAACCGCTTTGAAAAGTGATGACAAGAATGCCGCGCGGCAGTTTGCAGCGCAGGCAGCGGAAATGGCGCCAGAGTTGGAAGAGGTGTGGTTGATGATGGCAGCACTATCCGCGCCGCGGGCGAGCATGAAGCACGTGGAGCGCGCGCTGCAAATCAACCCGAATAGCGTGCGCGCACAAAAGGGGATGGCGTGGGCGATGGAGAACCTGCGCAAGGCGGAAGCGGAAAAAACGGCAACAATGCCTGCGGCTGCGCCTGAACCTGTTGAAGTGGTGAAGGCTCCGAGAAACAGGCGGGCCTTTTGGGCGGCGGTAGTGGTGTTGTTTTTGTGCCTGGTGTGCGGTGTGGGAGTGGTGTTTGCAGGCAAGCCGGTGCTGGCGCTTGTGCAGGGCAATGCAGCGGTCGGGATGCCGTTTGCGCTCCCGCAAAACAGCACAGCTGTGAGCAGCATAACAGCTGGCAATATGACTGCAAACAACACAACTGAAGACAGCACGGCAAGCTTTGGGCAAACGGGAACAGTCATGTTGACGATCAGCCCCACGGCCAGTTTCACGCCCAGCATGACTTTGACAGCGATGCCGACCTATACGGCGAGCGCAACGTTCACGGCCAGCGTGACCAGCACGCCAACGCTGACAGAAACACCTACGAGCACCGCGACCGAGGAAATCAGCCCAACTCCGCTGCCGAGCGACACACCAGAGCCAACGGCAATCCCGATCCCGACGCAAAAATTTAGGGCTGCAGCGACTGCGGCGGGCTCAACGGGGGGAAGTTCGAGCGGCGTTTCAGGCGGCAAGCACTGGATTGATGTGGATCTGACCAACCAGATGGTATATGCCTATGAAGGCGATACGATCGTCAATTCTTTTCTGGTCTCGACCGGGGCACAACCGCGTTTGACGGTGACCGGTAGTTACCATGTGTATGAACGGCACTACAAGGGGAATATGTGGGGGCCGGGGTACTTTTTGCCGGATGTGCCGTACATTATGTATTTTTATAAAGGGTATGCGTTACACGGCACTTACTGGCACGCGAACTTCGGCACGCCAATGAGTCACGGATGCGTTAATCTGTCGATACCGGATGCGGAGTGGTTGTATAACTGGTCAACGCTTGGGACGCTAGTGAAGGTGCATTATTAAAGTAGGGGAATATGAAATTTGGCACTTTTTCCGCGGGCTGAAATTTCGTAAACTAACTGAAACAATTCGCGCAGACGAGGGCAGGCTATGGCTCATCAAACTTTAAAATCCGGTTACACAGAACTGGTGGAGCGGTTAAATCGTTTTCCACAGGGAGCGCCGCCAGCGGAGGCGCTTTATAAGATTCTCAATATCCTGTTTAGCGAACGCGAGGCGGAACTGGTGGCAATGATGCCGATCAAGCCTTTCACGGCTGAAAAAGCGGCCCAGATTTGGAAAATGGAGACAGTCGCGGCGCGCAAGGTGCTGGATGATCTTTCCAGCCGCGCCATCCTGGTAGATATTGAGTATGAGGGGAAAACGACTTACACTCTGCCGCCGCCGATGGCAGGATTTTTTGAATTTTCAATGATGCGCATGCGTGGAGATGTTGACCAAAAGCTGCTAGGTGAACTGTTTTACCAGTACTTGAACAAGGAGGAGGATTTTATCCGCGAACTGTTCACACGCGGGGAAACCCAGTTGGGGCGCGTTTTTGTACACGAGCCAGTGCTGTCGAACGAGACCGCGCTGCATGTGCTGGATTACGAACGCGCCAGTGAGGTGATGCGAACAGCGACCCACATCGGGATCGGAACATGCTATTGCCGGCATAAGATGATGCATGTGGGGCGCAACTGCGAGGCACCGATGGAAATTTGCATGACCTTCAACGCCACAGCGCAATCACTGACCCGGCATGATTACGCGCGGCTGGTGGGTGTAAGCGAGGGAATGGAGCTGTTACAGCAGGCGTATGACAACAACCTGGTACAGTTCGGTGAGAATGTGCGTGAGGGCGTTAACTTCATCTGCAACTGCTGCGGGTGTTGCTGCGAAGCGATGATCGCGGCGCGCAAGTTTGGCTTGATGAACCCGGTGCACACGTCCAACTTCCTGCCGGTTGTGGATGAAACGGCGTGCAACGGGTGCGGAAAATGCGTGAGTGCATGCCCGGTGGAGGCGATGGGGCTGGTTTCAAGCAACGATGCGCATCAACCAAAAATGAAGAAGGCGAGTATCAATGAAGAGGCCTGCCTGGGCTGCGGAGTGTGCGTGCGAACATGTTCACATAACGGGTTGAGCCTGCGATCGCGGCCGCAACGGGTGATCACGCCGCTGAATTCGGTACACCGGACTGTGATGATGGCGATTGAGCGCGGGGGTTTTCAAAACTTGTTGTTTGACAACCGGGTGTTATGGAATCACCGGGCGCTGGCGGCGGTAATGGGGGCGGTATTGCGGCTGCCGCCGGTCAAGCAAGTGATGGCGAGTCAGCAGGTGAAATCGCGGTATATGGAATACCTGGTGACGCATATTAAGATTTAGAGGATTTTGCGTGCGAGGAATTAAACCTGGTGCGCGGAAAGACGCAAAGAAATCAGGGTTAAAAGAACAAACCTCTCATCAAAACTGCGGATGGGAGGTTTGTTCTTTTTGATTTACAGATCGTTGTAGATGCTATCGAGGTCGTCTTCGGAGACGTCGAAGACGACGTTGTGAGGCGGGAGGGGTTCGCGGGTCATCCATTCGGGGAGACGGTCGTCTTTTTTGGTGAAGCCTGCCTGGCGATTCCATTCGCGTTCCATCTTGATGGTTTGTTTGCCGAGATCCTGCAAGTAGGTGGCGGGCACATCCCAGCCGTAACGGGCGCGGATTAATTAAGGAATAACACTGGGCACGGCACCATAACCGAAGGCGGAGAAGATGCATGCTCCGAGCGTGTCGTAGCCAGCCATATTGAGCTGTGCGCCGTGAGAGGCGGCCTTCTGCGGAACGGGGTCGAGGTGGTTGATCCTGGGAAGGATGGTCTGTCGGCAGGTGTGGTAAGCGGG